>SBGE01000147.1 GCA_006226755.1 Deltaproteobacteria bacterium
TTGAACGCCGTCACAACATTGTTAGCATCGGCATTTTGAAGATCATAATCTCTGTTGAGAATATTTAAGGCATCCATCACTTGTGCATCTGAGATATTCTCAGTACCGTTCTCATGCAAAATGTGGAAAACTATAGGAATATAATACGTAGTTGCCTTAGCTGCATCATTTCCGTGTTCAAGCTCATACTCAAGTTGCGCTTCTGCCTGGGCAATTTGCTGCGCCATTGCAGGGTCACTGAGTAATTCGTTATACTTTGTGTGGGTCTGACAATATTCTACATTCTCGCCATCACGCGTATTCTGTAAGTTAATTTTTCTTTCGGGATGCATATCCTGAGCAAAAAGCCCCGTGGAGAGGATGAGTACCGAAAAAGCGGAGAGTAAAGTTTTAATCATGGTAATAACAGTTTATTGTATTGGACGGTTAATATACTAAGCGCCTTACTCAAATCCAAAAAAATAGTGTAAAGTGTATCTATTTTGAAATGACTGGTAGAATTGGCCGTGTGAATGGTTAGAGCTCTCGAAGGTCATATTCTACTCTGCCATCGTAAGGTAGACTTAATAATTGAAGTAATTTGATCGCCGTTTCTTCAGGAGTGGAAAGCTGTCCGGATTCCTTCAGTGCTACAAACCTTTCGTGTGATGAAAACGAATCAGATTGGGCTGCACGAATGTGAGCTTGCATATTTGTATCAATAACGCCCGGAGCAACACAATATACTTTAGGCGTATTCCCTATTTCTTTTTCTTCCAACGCGAAGCATTCCGACCACATGTTAAACGCAGCTTTAGAAGAGCAATAGGCTGCCCAAGACGGTATTGCTCTTTTTGCTGCTCCTGATGAAATATTCACGAGTGTAAAGTCAGATTTATCCGAGACCATACTGTATACCTTTTGAGTTAGAATAAGAGGAGCAAGGGTGTTGACGTGAAATACGCCTTCAAAATCAATGTCTTGTCCTGTTGAAATCCGATCTATTTCACCCAGCACTCCAGCATTATTGATCAAGGTTACAGCGCCTGAAAAACCAGATAAATGAAGTGCTTTAACTGATTCGAGGTTACTTAGATCGCACTGAATAAAATCGTAATTTTCATTGCTCAAGCCGCATGTATTCCTGCCTATTCCGAGCACTTGTTTATTTTGGGAAACCAACAGCTCCGCCAAAGCTTTTCCTATCCCTGAGGAAACGCCGGTCACTATATATATTTCTTTCATCTTATTCACTTATTTCAACGCTTGTTCCAGGTCATTGATGAGATCTTCTGCATCTTCAATTCCAACACTCAATCTTATCAAAGAATCCACAATACCCGATTTTTCACGTTCTTCTTTGGGAATGGATGCATGCGTCATCGTGGCTGGATGTCCTATCAGTGATTCAACGCCGCCCAGAGATTCCGCCAAAGCAAATATCTCAACCTTTTTAACGATCTCATATGCGTCTTCGATGCGATTGCCTTTCAAGGAAAAAGAAAGCATTCCACCAAAACCACGCATCTGCTGTTTTGCAACCTCATGATTAGGATGATCTTCAAATCCAGGCCAATATACTTTATCCACCCTTTCATGCCCTTTGAGGAAACGGGCAATTCTCTCTCCGTTTTCACAGTGTCGTTGCATTCTAAGATGAAGTGTTTTAATTCCACGTAATACGAGAAATGCATCCATTGGAGCCGTAATTGCACCAGAAGAATTCTGAATGCGATACATTTCAGCCGCTATTTCTTCATTCGAGGTTACCAAAGCACCCATCACAACATCGGAATGGCCTCCAAGATATTTCGTTGCAGAATGCATGACGATATCAGCACCCAGCTCAATTGGTGTTTGTAGATATGGTGTTGCAAAGGTGTTGTCTACCCCAAGCCAGGCGCCGCAAGATCTCGCAATTTGTGACATGGCACTAATGTCTATAATGTTCATCATTGGGTTTGTTGGGGTCTCAACCCAGATCAATTTCGTGTGCTCATTTACCACGCTGCGCACTGCAGACGGATCATTCATTGATATAAAATGAAACACGATGCCGTACTTTTCAAAAATGGTTTTGAACAAGCGATAGGTGCCTCCGTAAAGGTCATTTGTAGAAATAACCTCATCCCCCGGTTTCAACATTTTGATCACACAGTCAATTGCCGCTAATCCGCTGCCAAAACAAGCTCCGTACTTTGCATTTTCCAGTGCCGCAATATTCTTTTCTAATGCATGACGCGTAGGATTTGAAGTTCTAGAGTATGCATAACCCTTATGATTTCCTATTCCATCTTGAACATACGTAGAAGTCTGGTAGATAGGCGTCATGATCGCTCCTGTACTTTCGTCAGGTTTTACCCCTGCATGTATCGCTTTGGTTGCAAATTTCATTTTGAAAAAATTTATGAAGTAAAAATAACCAAACTATCAGGTTATGTTTTGCGCACCTTGATGGATAGAAAATTTAAGAGAATAAAGTGCGTAATTGATTAACTTAGAACCCGATGAACGGATATCAGGAAATTCTTTTCTCTCTCAACGAGGAGGGGCGTTACTTTGACGGCCGAGATCCGCTCGTTGATATCGTTCGCAATGAAAACAAACTGTTCCAGTTTACCGGTGAAGGGCACTCCTTTCCACTAAATGAAATACCAAAAAAATTAATCGCTGACGCACAAGCTGCGATCAAAGAAAATGGGGTTAACCCTCTTTGTGTTTCGCAATATTTAATGTCCACAGCAGAAAATCAAAGCACACCTGTTTTTCTTATTCCTGTATCCTTCAAGGTCGACCGGATAAATAATAAACTTCAGATCGAATACAGTGATGAAGTGATGGTGAATCCATTTGTTCAGGTCTATCTCGAAAGGAAAGAAGTTGATGTTCCATCTGGCGTCAAGGAACTATTTAATGTTAACGAACTATCCTCTGAACAAATGGAATTGTTCGTGGCATTTCTTCGGGAAATAGGAATTGCTATATCTGCTGAAAACCGAATGCTCGGTAATTTTCATCCTTATCGATTTTCTCACCTTAAAGACCTTGATCTAATAATAAAAAATGGTGCAAGTCTTGGTTTAAAACAGCTCTTAGTCGGAGAGAAAGAACGTACCGATCAAATTGCCTTGACAGCAAAAAATCTGTTCGATGCGGATAACGACCAGACTCGGATAAGTGCTGCGTCAGAAGAAGACAATATTGCCTTAATAGGACCTCCAGGAACTGGTAAATCGCAATTTTTAACAAATTTAATCGGTAAATACCTCTATAGTGGGAAACGCGTACTTGCAGTTTCCGAGAAAAGAACTGCTCTGGATGTCATCAAAAAACGTCTTGGCGAACGAGGTCTCGATCCGTTCTGTTTTGTTTATACCTCCAAAAAGGACAGTGCCGATTACGTCAGACAATTAAAAGAGAACTGGCAGCGCTTTGAACATAAAAAAGTGGTTGTTCAACCCCATCTCGAAAGAAGTTCAATACAGCTCAACAACCTTCAGTTTATTCTTGATGTTCTGCAAAAAGATAATGTGATCGGAGGGACATCCTTAGAAGACTTTTTCAATCGGTTCCCCCAATTTGAGCAGCAAGGTGATGTGCTCCTAAACCCTCCTGACTTTAAAGAAATTGATAAGCATAATAAAACCATTGAGGGACTATTGAAAATCCCGAATAAGTCTTTCATCAGACTGATCGGAAAAAAGGTCTTCAATGAATTCACTGCTCATGCATATCTCGAAAAGATCAATGCCTTGATGGCCACGATAGAACGGCTGCAGCAATTTGGTGCATTCGACAGTTTGTCCGAGCTGGATCAATTGATCGCAAACATGGGTTATGCTCAAATAGCAGAAAATGAACTTTTCAGAAGCTATCAATCAATTCTTAAGCCTGATTCAGGTGCACAGAAAGCCTTTCTGAAGACTGCAAAAAAACTGGACCGTCTTGATGAAAAACTGAAGCGAATTGAAAAAGCTACTCACTGGAGAAGAGAGTTGCACACTGCAGAACTGTATGCTGTGAAGGATCGCCTTTCAAAAGCATCAGGATTAACTTGGTCGCGTAAAAAATATTGGCGCACCATATCGCTTGCTCCTTTTGAGTCAGGAATTTCACTTATTGAAAGTGAATTACTTCACAGAAAACTGCATGCCGATCATAACGAAGCCTTAGTCTCTTTAAAACAAATGGGGGTAGAGGTACAAGATATTCCCATGATCCTACATTGGATCAAACAATACACAAAACCGGAATGGGAGCATATCCATATACTAAGCAACAAATTGCGTAGTTATTCTAAAAATGTTCATCTGGAAGTCAATGATCTCTCAACGAAGATCGCTCATCTACTTGACAAGGAGGGAATTACAAGTCTCTCGCAAGATCTTCATTCAATTATAGAAAACTCTGAAGAACTTATAAACTGGTGGTCTGAGCTAGGAAATATCAGTCCAGAACTATTCAACGCAATTCAAAAGGCAAGCAGCACAGATGAACTAAATTCAATTGTCTGCCGATCTCAGTGGAGTATATTCTCGCAGCGCTATCCAGGAATGCAACATTTTCACCCTTCTTCCCTTCGCGATAAAATTCTCGACATCATTCATGAGCAAGAAGTCGAATACAAACTTTTCGCGGGAGAAATAGAACAAACTTTAAGATCGAATTTTGAAAAACTGGAGGAGATATTACAAACACCTGCGCGAAAACTAAGTACTGAAGATAAAATCCTTAAGAATAAATTACGTCTTGGAAAATCTATCCTGGCAAAGGAATTCTCCAAAAAGACAAGACATCGATCACTTTTCCAGCTGTATGAATCAGAAGCTCGAATCTGGATCCAAACGCTGATCCCGGTAATGATGTGTAATACTGAACTCGTCTCTTCCTGTTTTCCTTTTGAAGAAGATCTTTTTGATCTTTCAGTTTTTGATGAGGCAAGTCAGACACCACTGTTTAGTGCCGTTGGTGCAGCACAGAGAGGAAGTAAAATGGTTATTGCCGGGGATGATCGTCAAATGCGCCCGGTAAAAGCCTTTTCCACACGATCAGAAGAAATTCGTGACCTTCTTACTCAAGGATTACTATATCTGAGAAGTGACATGCTCAAACATCACTACAGGTCTTATTCAGAGCAATTGATCGCATTTTCGAACAAACACTTCTACGGTGATCAGCTGATCGCGTTTCCAAGCTACCCACTTGCGAAGGAGCCTATAAAAAAGATCAAAGTAAACGGGCAATATACAGAAAGAAGGAACCCGGAGGAAGCACAACAGGTTGCAGAGCGAATTCAAAAGCTTATCGGAGGAAAAGATACATTCGGCGTTGTAGCCTTCTCAGAAGATCAAGTGGATCAGATCTGGAAGAGTTTGGATGAAAATAAAAGAACTGAACTGCAGGAGCTGATCGATCGAAATCAGGCTTTTATTAAACCCGTAGAAAAGGTTCAGGGAGATGAGTGCGATATTCTACTAATCAGTTTTACGTTCGCGAAAAATGAAACCGGGGTATTAAAATATACTTTTGGGCCAATGAGCACCAGTCACGGAATGAACCGTTTGAATGTATTACTCACACGTGCAAGGAAATCAATTGAATTTTACACCTCATTGGATCATGCTGATTTTAGGATCTCCAGCAATCCTAGCATAGAACTGATCCGTAAGTGGTTTGCCTTTATTGAAGACCCAAATGAGCAGAAGAAAGTTGTGTTCCCTTTTCATTTAGATCCGGAAATAAATGAAAATGTGCTAACGATTCGCGCCATCAGCTCGTGGGTTCAAGATGCTCATGAATTATGCACCCTGCATAAGGTTCTTGAAAATAGAGGCTGGGAATTAAAGTACGCTTAGATTCTTTTGTGCGACAACGCCAGTAGCGCAAAGCTCGCAAGCCAGTGACTGCCTTCGTAATTTCCATCTGTGATCCCAGCTAAGGAATGGCGTATATGGTCATTTGCAATCTTCGTTAAATGATCATAATCCGTCAGAGTTTCAGCGATACCATGCAGACACCAGGCACGTGAAAAGTTCAAACCATCCAGGTGTACCAGATGTCCATCCTTTCGATCGGTAACAATTCCCGGTTCCAATTCAAATGCTGGATCAATCAGCTCCGGAAGGAATTTTTTTAACCAATCTTCGAACTCTTTTTCGTTAAGCACACGTCTCATCAGGTTTGCTTCCTCTAAAACCGGTGAAAGGAAATCGAAGCCACTTGGTTCCCAGCTCAATGGAGCGTCAACATCCGTACTATAAAATTCTAGGGCCTTCTGATTTACAATTTTAAGTAGATCATCGTTTCCAGCTTTTATTGCATGATCATGAATAAATGAAAGTGCGAAAGCCGTGTTCGTATGGGTGCCCACGCGTATCGGATATGCGAGCTTTGGAAGGAATTCGATAATCTCTTGTTCAACCCAATGAGTAAGTGGTCGCAGATTTAAATGCAGATCCTGCGCAACCGGATCGTTCCAGGCAGCCAATTCATCATCCAGTTTTAGTAGCCATGCCCAGCCATACATGCGTTCATAGCCCTTATTGATCTCATCCTCGAAATACTGAAGTTCCTTCTTAATATTCTTCTCCGTAATGTGTGATTGAAGCAACGCTTTTAATGAATCTGCGTGGTCAATATTCGGGAAAATGCTGAGCAATCGAACAATAGACCAATGTCCATGCACTGAAGAATGCCAGTCAAAACAACCGAAAAAAGCAGGATGTAGTTCTTCCGGAGACTGAAGGTCATTGTCATCTCCAATTACCTGATTTAACTTATTTGGATATTCCTGATCAACACAACGCAATGGAAGCTCTGCAAGTATATTCGCTTCGTCAAAATTCAAACGCATTCTGTCTTCCGGTCCACTCATTTTTTCACTCCCCTCTCCTTCCTGTATCACGCAAGAAACAAAGAGTACAAAAACGATCCCAAATAACCCCCAATTCTTCATGCCGCAAATATAAGAAAGTAGATGTTGGCAAACATTTTGTTACTTTCAACTTGTAAAAATTAGTGTCATGAAAAAATTTCTCCTTTCGTTCAGTTTGTTGAGTATCACACTCACCCTATTATCATGTGCAAATTCTAAAGATATGGCTTCTGAAGAAGGAGATGACTCTGCAAACGGTATCCAGCAAGTAGAAGTTACAGAATTTGCAACTATCCAAAAAACGTATTGCTACGGTAAATGCCCGGTGTACAAGATGACAATTTATTCCGATGGGAAGGCAGTCCTGGAAGGCAAGTCGAACATAGAAATGACGGGCGTTTGGGAGACACAGCTGACCAAGGAAGAGCTTGAAAAATTTATTCTTACGGCTGAGAAGATCAATTATTTTGATTTGGAGGATAAATACGACAGTCCCATCACTGATCTACCATCGACAACAACAAGTATTGTGATCGACGGAAAAAGAAAAGAAGTTTACCGCAGAGCTGACTATCCACAACGTATACTTGTATTCGAAGAAGTATTTACAGACCTGTTAACCAATAAGAAATGGGTTAAGACCGGAGAGCTCGAATAATCAATGTGCGTCAAGCCAATTCTGGCCCGTTTCTACCTCAACAGCTAACGGAACTGCAAGTTTAACGGCACCTTCCATTTCCTCCTGAACCAGTTTGTGCATCTTTTCGACCTCACTTTTGTGTACATCGAAAACAAGTTCATCGTGCACCTGAAGGAGCAATTTAGAATGCTTGATCTCTTTGTCCATTCGGTTCTTAACGTTGATCATGGCAACCTTAATGATATCGGCAGCAGAACCTTGTATTGGAGCATTAATAGCATTTCGTTCGGCAAATCCACGCACCACGGCATTGGCAGAATTAATATCCTTCAAGTACCTTCTGCGTTTCATGATCGTTTGAACATAGCCCTTTTCCCGTGCGTCGGCAATTGCCTGATCCATATAACCCTTGATCGTGTGGTATTGTTCAAAATAGCTATCAATGATCTGCTTTGCTTCTGTCCTTGAAATACCCAGGTTTTGTGATAATCCGAATGCGCTCTGTCCGTATATAATACCAAAGTTTACCGCCTTAGCAGCACTTCGCTGTTCACGTGTCACCTCATCAACAGATACTCCAAAAACCTTTGCAGCGGTTGCGGCATGAATGTCAACTCCATGTTTAAACGCATCGATCATATTCTTGTCATGGCT
>SBGE01000134.1 GCA_006226755.1 Deltaproteobacteria bacterium
ACCTATATATAGGTATTATAAATGACATCTCTATAGTGTTTAACGAAGCAGAAAGGTCAGGAAAAAGTTGCTGTGTTCTTAATGAGTAATCTGCAAGTTTAGATGCTTTTTCTGATCAATCCTGAAGAGAACCTCGTCCCAGAAGGCTATTCGTGCCTGAATCGCAATTTTTGAAGCTTCAAGTGCTTCTTTCCAATTCATAGGGTTATCACCACAAAGAGTAGAGATAATTTCTAGTGCAATCGGGCCATGTTCATCACCATCAACTTCAATATGTCTTTCTAGATAATAGTGAAAAGATTGAGCTTGTTCTTTTTTGATGTTCATTTTGTTCAATAATTCTTGAAACATCATAGGGATAACAGTTTCTCTGCCAAAGGCAAAAGCAGCTGCCACGACATGAGGTTTTCCGCTATTAATAAATGAGAAAGTCGTTTGCATGAATTTCTTGGCAGCAATTGGAATTGAAGGGTCTTCCATAGAAGACTCAAGTCCGTTTTTAGAAACATTTGCTACAAAACTCCGTGCTAAATCACTATTGGCCTTAACTTCATTCATGGCCATGCAGTACAACTCAAAATGGCTGGCATGACTTTCTTTGTTGTCGCTATCAGATTCTTCCCCAAGAACAATTTCATTCATAAAGCGAGAAAGCTTTTTATTTTTAGGCGGAGTCCAAGGATATGCAGAGGGCGCAAATTGATTCTGAAGATATTTCACAAGAGACATAAAATCCCAAACAGAATAAACATGATGTTCCATGAAAACCTTCAAGCTTTCTTGGTCGATAATGCTTTTATAAAGAGCATGGTTTTCAAGCTGTTTGGTGTAGGGAGCAATCTCCTTGTGTATATCGATCATCTTTTCCTCCGAACAACCGTTTTACAGGAAATCAAATTAAACGAAAAGATTCAGAAGTTAGACGCCTCTCAAGTACCTGATTTCCCAAGGAGTTTAGACTTGAGTTTCTCATCAATCGGCCGATCTCCAAGCCAAGGGTAGTGGATAAGAGAAGCAATCAAATCGTCTTTGATCTCTGCCACAGGCTGTCCGTTTTTTAGCAAAGTCACTTGGTTCTTGTCTTTTCGAATAATTAATTTGTCACCTTTCGCGAGATCAACTGTATTGTCATAGATCCATTTGATTTGCTCAGGCTTGAGATCCTTTGCTTTGATTATTGGTTCAAGTCCAACTTTCCAACCCTCTTGTGAGTATTCACGTTTTACATTTGTTTTATAATCGAGTTCCAGTTCTTCAACACCATTTGGACCTTTGAAATATGAAATTTGATAGATATCAATTTTGAAAATAGAATATTCAAGAAGAGCAGTGCCAATCATTTGTCTTTCTTGTGCAACCGCCGTTTTGATTGAAAAAGAAATAAAAAGTACAAAAAGTAGTGCTTTCACTTTATGAAATCCTCCTGTTGGAATATCTTTCATTCTTATAATACCAAGAGCATTCAAGATTCTAGCAATCTCGTAAGTAAAATCAATTTCAAACCAACGATGGGCAAAATTCATACGCTGACTGAAGCGATGGTGATTGTTTTGATAAAGTTCTCCCATGAGAGCAAAATCAAGAGGGAGAGTATTTTTGCTTTGGTCTTTAATATGATAGTTGCGATAACCAAGCTTATGTCCAAACCAGTTAACAATGGCTCCTTGTATAGGGCCGACCATGAAATGAAGGGGAATCAGAAAATACCAGATGGGTTCTGGGTTCATCGCTACATAGAGAAGAATATAGAGCAATCCCCACAGTATGATACTCGGCCAGCTTTTGGCAAAGTCATCCAGTGCTTTCCACTTGGGACTTTTGTTTTTTAATACTTCAGTATCTATTTCGTAAGGAGTCTCACTTTCTAATAGAGTTTTGTATTCATTGTAGGTTTTCAACATCATCTCTTTGATATTGGAAGACTGGTGAGGAGAATGTGGATCTTTTTCAGTGTCACTAAAAGCATGATGCCTCTGATGCATGATGGAGTAACTTGTAGGGTTAAGAAAGCTCGCTCCCTGAGTCAGATAAGTCAAAAAATAAAAGAATCTCTCCCATAGAGGGTTCATCTCAAACATCTTGTGTGAGCAGTATCGATGCAGGAAAAATGACTGGCAAAAAAGCGATAAGTACCAGTGGATCACAAGAATTCCTAACATTTCCATCTTCTAAGTCCTTGTATTGTGAGTACTTTGTTTAAAAAAACCATTAAACAGTTGTTTAATTATTGTTGATGGTTTATATTAAACAAGAGTCAAACATAAATCCAGTCAAAACAGGTTAGGCATGGAGAAAAGGTTTAGTATTAAAGTAATTTCAGATAGTTGTGGCATCAAACCTCATACTTTGAGGGTTTGGGAACAACGTTACGGTGTCTTTAACCCCGAACGCTCAGAGGCGGGGCAGAGGCTCTATCACGAAGAGGATCTTAAGAAAGCGAAGCTCTTGGCCCGCTTGGTGGAAAAGGGTCATGCTATTTCTACTGTGGCCAGTTACTCTCTGGATGAACTCCAGCAGATGTTGGACGGCCATCTTGAAGACAAAGGAAGCGAGAATCTTCTTTTATCCAAGTCGCGAACAGAAAAACTTCTTAGCTACCTTTTGAATTATCAAACTGAGCAAGTCGCCAATGAACTTCAACAGCTTCGAACTATGCTAGGGGCAAAAGATTTCATTTTTAGCATTGTTCTTCCCACAATGCGTGAGATTGGAACTCTGACAATGAAAGGAAAATACACCGTTACGCAAGAACATATTATTTCCACAATCATCAGAGACCAATTGTCACAACTTTATCTGCCAAATATTGGTGATCGCAGACAGCAAGTTGCCTTGGCCACTCCAGAAGGAAACCTTCATGAGTTGGCCATCATCATTGCTGATATTCTTTGTCGTATCAATCGAGTTCCTACTCGTTACTTGGGTGCTGCCCATCCCGCTGAATGTTTAAGTGAAGCATTGAACGCTCTTGGATGTCCTAATTTAATTCTTGGAGTTTTGTCTTCTGATCAATGGGATTATCAAAAAGATATTGTGAAATATCTCTCAAAATTAGACAAAAAGCTTACTGAGAAAATTTCAGTCGTCCTTGGTGCTGGAAGCCCAATCGAACTCCCAGATTTTGAAAATATCAAAGAAGTTCATTTTATCGAAAGTTTTGAAAACCTAGATGATTATTTGAGGAAACTAAGCTGATGGAATTAGCACTATCTCTGTTCATATTTTTTAATGTGTTCTATTTCATCGGGCTGATGAAAAAAGACTTTAGTATCATTGATACGGCATGGGGACTTTCCTTTTTGTTGATTTATGTCGTCGGAGCACTAACAACAACTAAAGGAAGTATAGATACGCGCTCTCTTTTGGTTGGTGTCTTTACTTTTGTCTGGGCGGTTCGATTGAGTGGTTATATCTTTTATCGGAGTTTAAAAACAGGAAAAGAAGATTACCGATATGCCGCTTGGAGAGAGGAGTGGGGAGAGAAAGCTAACTTCAATTTTTATATACGAGTTTATATGCTTCAAGCTGTACTTGCTGCTGCTGTGGCGTATCCTCTTTTTCTCTTGAACCGTTTCTCAACTGAAGTAGTTTTTGGAACAGCATTGGATTATGTGGGGACCTTACTGTTTATAATGGGCTTTTTGTTTGAAGCCATTGCCGATTATCAAAAAAATACTTTTAAAAACGATCCATTGAATAAAGGTAAGGTCATGCAAACTGGCCTTTGGAAATACTCAAGGCATCCCAATTATTTTGGCGAAGCTCTTCTATGGTGGGGGATCTTTCTTATTATTATCAATGTTGTTCCCTGGTACTACGCTTTCTGGGGTCCATTGTTGATCCATTTTTTATTGTTGAAAGTGTCTGGTGTGGCGATGCTTGAAAAAAAGTATGACGAAAACCCAGAGTACGAAAAATATAAAAAAACAACCAATGCATTTGTACCTTTCTTTCCTAAAAAGGGGGAGTCATGAGTAGAGGTGTTCAGCTTATATTCTTTGGATTGCTTTTTCTACTCATGCTAGCAACAACTATTTGGGCCAGTATGCAGCAAAATCTTTTCACAGAATTCAGTTTAAGTGGAAGTCCAATGTGGTTCACTGCAACACTTGTTGACTTCTATATTAATCAGTTGATTCTTTGGTTGTGGGTCGCTTGGGTCGAACGAGCCTTATGGGTAAAAGTGGTGTGGTTGGTGATCTTTGTTTGTTTTGGAAGCATGGGAACATGCGCCTATATCATGATGAAAATTTATCAAAATAAAAACCTTTTTCAAAAGGAAGACGTATGATTGATTCAATGTTGAGTGCTGGAGTTATTCCAGACTTCGTTATTCGTAAAGGAATTCAGAATCTTCTTAAGAAACGACTTGAAGATGAGTACGAAAACGTATTCGAAAAAAACGAAATTAAAAGAAAGATGTTAGTTGAAGAACTGAAGGGATCTCCAATCGCGATTGAGACTGACAAGGCCAATGATCAGCACTACATGGTTCCTCCTGAATTTTTTGTTAAATGTCTTGGGAAAAGACTGAAATATAGTTGCTGTCATTGGGATAAAGCTACAAATCTTGATGAGGCCGAAGAAGAAATGCTTGCCATTACTGTAGAAAGAGCTGGAATTCAGGATGGAGACAAGGTCTTGGAACTCGGCCACGGCTGGGGGGCTGTGACTCTCTATATGGCTGAGAAATTTCCAAATAGTCAAATTACGGCAGTCTCAAATTCAAAGTTTCAAGGTGAATTCATCATGGAAAGAGCGAAGGAGAGAGGTCTAAACAACATTAGAATAATTACTGCAGATGTTGCTCAGTTTGATATCGATGAAAAATTCGATCGAGTGGTATCTGTTGAAATGTTCGAGCATATGAGAAATTACAAACAGCTCCTTGGAAACATAAGTCGCTGGTTGAATCCTGGTGGAACTTTATTTGTTCACGTCTTTGTTCATAAAGAGTTGGCCTATAAATTTGAAGTGGTCGATGAATCAGACTGGATGAGTAAGTATTTCTTTAGTGGTGGCATCATGCCAAGTGAACATCTTTTTTACTATTTTTCAGATGACATGAAAGTCAAAGAGCATTGGCGAGTCAATGGAGAGCATTATGCCAAAACCGCTAGAGCCTGGCTCGATAACATGGACCGTGAAAAAGACTCCATCATCAGACTTTTTAATGATCACTATCCTGCAGGAGAAGCCAAGAAATGGTTCAACTATTGGAGAGTCTTCTATATGAGTTGTGAAGAGATTTGGAGATATCGCAACGGACGTGAATGGTTTGTGAGTCACTATCTTTTTGAGCATAAGTGAGGATTAGAGCATGAAGAAGCTTGCGGTTATTGGAACTGGGATTGCGGGTATGAGTGCAGCCTATTTCCTTAAAGATGATTATGAAGTGACTGTCTTTGAAAAAAATGACTACGTTGGTGGACATACTAATACCATTGAAGTTCACGATGGGGAGAAAATCTGTCCAGTTGATACTGGATTCATGGTTTTCAACGAAAAGACTTATCCAAATCTCTTAAAGCTTTTCGCTGAATTAGAAGTTCCATACAAAGATACTTGTATGAGCTTTTCTGTGAGGAATGAGTCTTTGGATCTAGAATACAATGGCAGTAATTTGGATGGTATTTTCGCTCAGAGAAAGAATATCGTTAATTATAAATTTCTCAACATGATCAGAGAGATTCTCAAGTTTAATGGTGATGCCCCAAATGTTCTGGATAATCCTAAGTACGATAATATGACAATTGCCCAGTATTGTGCAGAACTGGGGTTGAGTGACTATTTTTTCTATAATTTTCTTGTTCCGATGAGTTCTGCCGTTTGGTCGACTCCTGTCGAAAAAATGGGAGACTTTCCAGCCAAGTCGCTGGTTCGCTTCTTTTTTAATCACGGGTTTGTAGGGGTTAATACTCAACTACAATGGAAAACAGTTATTGGTGGAAGTCGTGAATATCGAAACAAAATCATTGAAAAATTTAAAGATAGAATTCAAGTCAACTGCCCAGCGACCAAAGTCGTACAACATGAAGACAAAGTAGAGGTTCAAACTCCGAAAGGAACTGAGTTCTTTGATAAAGTTGTTATCGCTGCCCATGGAGATGAGGCCCTGAAAATGTTGGCCAATCCTACCGATTTTCAACAAGAAGTACTGAGTAAGTTTGGCTATCAGTTAAATGAAGCATTAGTTCATACTGACGCCTCTGTTATGCCAAAACTAAAAAAGAACTGGTCTTCTTGGAACTTCATGATGAGAGATGGAAATGCATACACTGTATATTACATGAATCGACTCCAAGGCGTTTCAGACAAACAGGATTTCTTCATCAATATCAACGGTGGAAAATATGTGGACAAAAGTAAATTGATTAAAAAGATTAATTACCATCATCCTGTTTTCAATCTTGATGCTGTGAAAGCACAGGCCAAAATGGATAAGTTAAATAGTAATACCAACCTTCATTTTACTGGTAGCTACTATCGTTATGGCTTTCATGAAGATGGCTTGCTCTCAAGTGTAAATCTTTGTCAGTCTATTTTGGGAAGAGAGGTTTTTAAGTGAGTCATGGTTTGGTGCCATTCACTGTTACTCATAAAAGGCTTGTTCCAAAGCCTTACGAGTTCACGCATGATATCTTTTGGTTCAAACTTGAGCTTGAAAATGTAAGCAATCTACCTTCTTGGATGGTCTCTCGAAATAAGTTTAATTTGTATTCATTTCGGGATTCCGATCATGTGCAATTTGATCAAGAATCTGCTCGAGAAAATTATGTTGAATTTGCCAGACAAAATGGCGTCTCGAGTCTGATTACCTCAGTCACTCTATATACACAACTCAGGTTCTTAGGCTATGTCTTTAATCCGGTGAGTTTTGTCTTATTGAAAGACTTAGAAGGAAAAGAATATGCCATCATTGAAGTTGGAAATACTTTCAATGAAATAAAGCCCTATTTCGTTTCTAGCGATCATTTCAAAGGAGACGGATTCAGTATTACAACTAAAAAGTTCTTCTATATTTCTCCTTTTATTGATCATGACAATGAGATGACTTTCCACTTTAGAAAAGTCGATGGTCGATTGAAAATTCACGTAGAAGATAGAAAAGAAGATGAAAAAGTACTTCAGGTTTGGTTTGACGGCAAAGAGAAACCGTTCACTAATCTGGAACTTCTTAAGCAAACTCTCAAGTTTCCTTTTGTCACAGGAAAGATCATCTTTCTCATCCATTACCATGCGATGATTTTGTGGCTGAAAGGAATCCCATATTTCAAAAAAGAAGATAATTTGCATTTGCAAAAAGGAGCCAAAGTATGGAAAACGTCAAGCAGCTCGTAAAGAGCAAGAGTCAAAAGTCCTTCTA
The DNA here is from genome assembly GCA_006226755.1 of Deltaproteobacteria bacterium. Lineage (GTDB taxonomy): Bacteria > Bdellovibrionota > Bacteriovoracia > Bacteriovoracales > Bacteriovoracaceae > M0603. Next base: position 7,367 of record SBGE01000134.1, read on the forward strand.
TCGGACAATGGTGCTTTCCATCCTGAAGGGTTTTCAGGTTGGTAAGTTGACAGTTACTCTTCCAGAGGGGGATCGAATCGAGATCGGTTCCAAACCAGGAAGAACAGCTGATCTAAAAATTAAAAACGAAGCCTTCTTCAAAAAAACTGCCTTGTATGGAGATATTGGCTTTGGCGAATCATTTATGGACGGTGATTGGGAAACTAGTGATCTTACAGGGCTGATTCAATGGGTAATTAGTAATATTGAAACCTCGGGTGTGATGTCCGGTTCCAAGGCAAAAAATATTGGTTTCAATCTTCTTGAAACATTCAATAAAGTAGGACATTTTTTCAATCGAAATACGAAAGAAGGTTCAGCTAAGAATATTTCTTATCATTATGACCTGAGTAATGATTTCTATCAGATGATGCTTGATAAGACGATGAATTACTCATGTGCCATGTTTGAGAATGACAGTACTTCTCTCTACGATGCTCAAATTCGAAAACTTCAACACCTGTGCGATGATCTGGATATTCAGGCAGGAGATCATATCTTGGAAATTGGTTGTGGCTGGGGCGGTTTTGCCGAATATGCGGCCACTAACTACGATTGCAAAATCACTGGAGTGACAATTTCTAAAGAGCAGTATGACTTTGCCGTGAATAGAATCAA
>SBGE01000182.1 GCA_006226755.1 Deltaproteobacteria bacterium
ATTATCTTCAAACCATGCAAATGCCAGAAAGACATCCCCAAATTTTTCATTTGTTTCTGTAAGATCATATATATCATTATCGAGACTTAAAAGACTTTCGGTTTGAATATTTATAAAACTATAGGGAGTTGTTCTATAGGGCGATACACGGTCTCCATCTTTTAGATTTTCATTAGAATAGATGTACCCGTAGTCATTCATTCCAGCTTCCAAGCAAAGTAGAAGTCTGTCACATAAAGGGTGATCACGAAGTGCAATTTCAAGTTCTCTAGTTTTCCCATCCGTAGGAGATTCGAGAACCAACGTTAAGCTTCTCATAGGTCTCTCCTGTAGCTTCTTATATTATAGGTGCGTGTATTAAGGTTCGCAGAAGGTCCGTAAAAACAACAGTTTATGTTTATTTGGTTTTCTTTACATATCTCAATTCCAATAACTTACTGGACAGCTAGGGCAAAAAGTTGGCACATTTGTAGAAAATAAAAATGAACTCGATTCAAACTTACTCATCAAAAAAGAATATGATTATGTTTTCTAAAGTACAAAAACCCATTATTGCCATGCTTTATCTCCCTGCTGGAATTGATCATCAAAACCACCTAGGGTTGAATGAATCTTTTTGCGCTATCCTATCTGACCTCGAAAAAATACATCAAGCTGGCTTCGATGGTATCTGTTTGGAAAATGAAAAGGATTCACCTTATAAAGTAGAAGCAGAGGCACATGATATAAGTTTTTATACGTTACTTACTCGAAAGATTGTAGAAAACTCAGATTTACCAATTGGTTTTAATTATCTTCTTAACGATCCAAAAACTTCTCTTGCTATTGCCAAGGTCTGTGAGGCTTCTTTTGTACGCTCTGATTACTTTGTCGATCAGATGATCAGAGAAAGTGATGAGAGAGTGATGGATGTATATCCCAATGATGTTCGAACTTATCGTAAAAAAATTAAAGCTGATAATATTAAGTTTTATGCAGATGTTCAGGTTAAGCATGCAAAGCTAATTAAGCAAAGACCTCTTCTCGAAAGTGTGAATGAGAGTATTGAGTTTGGAGCAGATGGAGTTATTGTCTCTGGTTCATGGACTGGAAAAGCTCCAGACCTTTCTGATTTAATGATGTTGAAGGAAAAGAACTTATCTGTACCAGTTATTGTCGGCTCTGGTTTTAATACAGAAAATGCATCAACTATTCTTCCTCTTTGCGATGAAGTTATAGTTGGAACAGCTATTCTTGATAAAGATGGTCACGTCAACTTAGAACGTGCAAAAGCATTAATGAATAGAGTGAATGAACTTCGAAGTTAATTCGCAACAGGAATAAGTAGTCCTGGAAAAGAGTTATCTGATCTATTTTCATTTGGAGTCGTTAAAGGTGACTCTCTCAATACATCTTTGAAGCTTGATGCTAAATCAGCTGTTCCAATCTGCTCAATAACCATATAGACGTCTTCTTTTTTATACTTAGCCCAAATGTTATTATAGTTCCAAGTTCCTCGTATTACCTGGTGTTCATAGTCAGAGGCAGGAGAGTTGCCATCAGATAAAACTCCATTGGCCCTCATGTCTGTTCTACCAATGAAATACCAAGTTTCCATTAATGAATTCTTGTATTGATCTTCTTTTTGACAAAGATGGAGCTTTCTTTTAACGCCAGTTTTGCTAGAAATAGAGGCACAATTTTTGACCTTGGCCTTGAATCTAAGAGTAATACTGTCATAACCAAGATTCATTTTTGTACGCTGAGTGAAACTTCTATCATAATCCATTTGCATGGTAGAGTTTTCCTTTCCATCGAAAGCAAACATTTCAATTCCATATCCGGCTTTGACTCCCATCATAAGTGGAATTTTTGGAGTAACATCCACACCACCAAAAATACCCCAACTGGTTCTTTCGCCCCAGCTCCTAGCATATCTGTTCCCATAAGCTGCAAAGAAAGCATCTCCTCTGTAGACACTGCCTTTGTCTTGCGAAACTACTTCTGCGTACTGCTTACCAATGACTTTTCCATTATCTCTGATTCGAGTTGGAATTATTTTTTGTATATGAGTCATAGGCATTGATTCGATATGGTTTCTTGGATTATTCAAGCAGTCAAGAAACTGCACACCTGTATCTTCTACTGTTTGAACTCCTACTACTCTGGATCTTTCTCTTCTAGGTATTGAATAGAAATGTCGACAAAGTTTTTTCAAGACTTTAGATTCAATTGCACCAGGAGAAGTGGTAATCATTCGAATTTCCTCAAATGTGAGGTCTTGATACCATTCTTCTTTTTTCGTTCTTAACTCATCTTGTGACAAGAAGGACAGCCATCTTCCACCAATCAGTGATTCTTTGTTGATTTCTTCGCCTTCATAGAATTTTGCGTCAGATGAAATTTCATTTTCTTTGTCGCCTTTTGCAAATTCTTTTTTGAAATATTCAAAAGGTGAAAGATTAACATGAGAGTCAAGGTTCTTTTCACCATCGTTAATGAGATTAATAGCTACTTTTGTCGTTTGGTCATCTAATTCAAACTTTTCTATTATTTGTGTTTTTTCATTGGAGCCTTTTCCTATTCCAAAAAATGGTGCAGATACTACAATAGAATCAAGTCTACCCATATCAATAGGTGTTACTTCAAACACAATCAAGTTCTTATATCCCAATAAATAGGAGTCTGTGACAGTAAAAGGAAACTCAATATTGGTGACAACATCACCGTTGGCCTTTGCTTCTATGACCTTTTCAGAAGCTGAGATGATTTGAAATTCTGACATTTTGATGTGGTTGAAATCTACATCATTCTTTTTTGGATTGAAAATATATGCTCTAAGGTGATATCTCCCCATAGTTAATGGTTCAAGACTCGTTTCTTCTGAAAAGCTATGAAATCTTTCAACTTGTAGTTTGAAATTAACCTGAAAATTCTTCTTAAATGAAAGATTCATATAATCATTGATTCTAAAACTCGAATATTTATTTCCTTCGTTCGAATAGATTACATCTGTTATATTGATTCTTGGTGACTTGGCTTCTAGTACTGGTGGTTCTCCATTTTGATTGATGTCGTAACCAAAAGTACTTCCTTTTGCCCAGGGATTCATTGCAAGTTTTCTTTCTTTACTTATATCTTTGTATATTCCATCTATTCCTCGAATTTTCATTTTTAATGGAATAAACTTTTCAGTATCGTATTTGTCATAGGTTAAAACAGCATAGGTATCCAAACATCCGTTTGAGTTGACTGGCCTGATTCTATTTTCATCATGATCTGCTGAGCCGTTTTCTGTTTCAAACAATGTTAAAAAACGTGCATCAGTGATTGGTTTACTCTTGCCTGGGCTTCTCGGATCAACAAGACAGACTTTGATGTCGGCCTTAAGGCGTTTAAGTGTTCCATAATTATAGTTGCCAGAGATAATCTGACCTTTGGAAATAGTTACAGTATTGATCATGTAACCAAAATGGTCATCATTAGCTTCAGACTGTTCCGTTCCTGTTAAAGGTATATTGGTCCCATCATCAGCGGAACTATCATCGGTGGAGTCGTTGAAAGCAATACTATCACTATCTGTACGATAAAGATCTTGTTTGGAAACATCCTCTGGGAAAACTTGGACACGATTTGGAATAATACTATTACTAGAAAACAAATTATTGAAATAGGTGAGAAGTCGCTCTTTCCCAAGTCCAGCAGGTGCATTTAGAGGGGAAACTTCAACTCTTGCTTGAAATACCGAATCAGAGTTCAGTTTTACATATCCTGGAAGTTTGATCACCATTTCTGATATGACAGAATTATCTTTATAGATTATTTCTTTCTCTGTCTTATCAATCAATCTGAATTTATCTTCATCTGTTTTCTTTTCATATAGAGATAGGAAAAGTTTTATATGCCCATTGTCTGATTTAAGATCGATATCATTTCCTTTGATACCTTTTCGTGTAATTACAGGGTTAAAAGATAAGTCATAAACCAACTCATCAGTTCTTTCTGATGTATTAATTCTTTTTTCTCTCATCTTTATAGAAAGGTTTTTGACTTTGAAATTATTGATTTTCTCAACGGTACTTTCTACTTGATTGAGTTGTCTTATATCTCCCTCTGATACTGATATTGATCCAATCCAGTTGAGATCTACTACCAAGTTACCAGGCGATTCACTCCATGGATTCAAAAGTAATTTTTTATGTATTGATCCATTAAATGAACTTAGACCGATGATTTCAATATTATAGGGAAAATATCCTTCTTGTTCGAGTGAATTGAATTCAATGTGATCATCCCACGAAAGGCATCCGGTAGAATCTGTTTGTGTTTTTTGTCTTCTAAATGGTGTGACGATTTCAAATGAAGCATTTCTGGCCGGTTGGTTTTCAATAGCAATATCATGAAGACAAACTTTCAATGTAAAACCAGACCCGATGATAATTGAGTTCCAGTTAGGTGCTTTCGTGCTTTCTTGTAAAACGCTCACTGCTGTAACTTGGGCCGCAGTGAAAGATGAATTCTCAGAAGATTTTTCTTGGATGTCAGAGGAACATGAAGACATGAATAGACCAATTAACAAGGTCAACTTGAGGGCATCCACTCTAAACATGTGTGATTTTGACAATTTAAACATTACCGATAGTTTTGCAACCTGTAGGCCAAAATTGATGTAATGGATTCAAATGATTAGCGATCTATTTGGGAGTCTCGTCGTACAAAGCTTGGAGTAGTGTCTAATTTTTAGACATCAACTGTGAGCTTCTTGTATTCTAAATTGATCCATTTTTCGAGATCGTTCAAGTAGTGTGGGCCATAGCGACGATCACTTGGGCCACCGGCGAGTACTGTGTAAGCATAATTGTCATTTAGGTCACAGACAAATCTCCAACTAGGGCAGAACGTTGTTTTTCTCCCGTAGGCTTCATAGACAGAGCCCTGGACAACAGTTGCCCGACATCCTTGAATAATAACTGGACCATAATCAAAACCCAAAAATTTGGGAATTTTTCCGTCAAAGAAAATATTTGTCAACTCAACGTTATTAATCTCTTTCCATGTCTTCAAGTTGTTCATATCAAGACTGCCAATGACCTTTTCTACAACTTTTTTAAAGACACTATTTCTAGAACCATCAAACCAAAGCTCAGAATTTGCAAAATTTTCTTCAAGAAGAATCTTGTCAAAGTTATGATAAAAATCTACGACGATAGGGGACTTCTTTAAAAGATTTAGAAAGGTATCTTCACCCAAGAATCCTCTACCAAAGACTTCAATCAGCAATTCTTCATAGAGCTTTTCAAATACGACTGCACCATAACTGTTTTTGTCATATTTGCGATCCCACTTATTTAAAATTTCAGCGTTTCCTGAGTTTTGAATAAAAGGAGAAAGTCTTTCTAGATATTCATCGGCCTGAGTACTGAAAAGGTCTGATTGGATGATAAGCATGTCATCAAGATCAAGTTTTTCGGTATTGGAAAGCAAAGTTTTGATTCTGTTCGATCTGTATGGGCCCATGCACATATTGATGGAGAGAGGTTTCCCTTCCTGATTCAAGTTCTCATTAGCTGTTACAAGAAATCCTTCTTCAGGATTTTCAATTCTTGAATGTTGAGAAGGGTCATGAATACCATTCCAATAGGCTCCTGATCTCCATCCTGGTAATGGATACAACCCAGAGTGGTTTCTATTAGGAAGTATGCCCGATTGTTGGTAGACAATATTTCCTTTGATGTCACTCAATAGCCAATTACAACTGATTGTGACTTTTGAAACGATATCTGCAGCTTGTTTTGCAGCTTCTGCTTTGTGGAGTTCATAAATGGAATCAAGTGATTTTGCCGCACCATTTTTATGTCCACTCCAAGCTCTTACCAAATAAAGTCCATCTTCTGGTAATTCGTTGGTCGGTGGACATTCTAGAACACCACGTTCGGTCTCAATAAATTTGAATTTATAGTCTTCTTTCTTTTTACGCTTGATGATTTCAGTTCTTTCTTCTAAATCCACCCAGCCAGAATTTGTTCTGTATTTTCCGTCCTGAACTTCTTCGATGAAGAAATCAATCATATCCATGAAGCCATAGGTAAAGCCAAATCCAATGTTTTTGTTTTTACCCATAATCCATCCAGGAACACCTGGCATGGTGATTCCCATATAATAATTATCTTCAGTTTTACCAACAAGTTCATACCAGATGGCAGGAAGTCTATTTATTTCGAGATGAGGATCACAGCAGTGATATGTGGTACGAGTTGCAGTTTTTTTAGGAGACACCACCCAATTATTTGAGGCCAGGATTTTTGGTAATGCTTTTAGAAATGGCAAATGCTCAGGAACAGTTGGATTATATATTTTTGTTCGTTTAATAAGTTCTATACTGTCTTCATCAATGTCGTCTAAATGCGGAGAGAAAAGTGATTTCAACTTATCCAGATCAACTTGATTTTTAAGACATTGAATGATGAATTTTTCGACTTCGCCTTGCCCCTGTGCCAAACCAATGAAGCTCATGATTTTTATAGTGGCCAGAGTATCTTTGATTTCCCAAGGTTCTGGATTGTAGCCGGTCAGTTTAAATTCAAGAATCTTTTTATGGGTGCGCAGGTATTCATTTACACCTTTGCAATAGGCTTCACAAAAACTACGAGCTGCTTCTGTTAAATGTCGAACTTCTCTTTCAGCTTCATGATTGAAGGCCATTTCGCGCATGAAAGTATCTATCGCCAATGTATCATCATCAGATTTCAAAGTTTCAGAAAGTCTTCCCTGAGCAATTAGACGAACCAACATCATCTGCATTTGTCTGTCATGAGCATGCATATAGCCAGTGAATCGGGCCAATGCTATGGGATCAGTGGTATGAATTTGAGGAACACCGTTTTCATCACGAAAAAGTGATGCCGTGTCAGAGCCGAGAGTTAATGTCTGAACATCCGTGGTCAGTTTCATATTTCATCTATTTTAATTTCAGTCCATCTTCTTGTCACAGATAATCTTTTGTTTTTATTGTATTTTGACGCCACTCTTAATAAGAGAATGCTGATCAATATATGTTTGAGTGACCTTGGCATCAGCGTGATTGAGGTAGTCTCGGACAAAAAGCAGATCTTTGGTTTCTAAATAAAGATTCGTAGCACAGGCCTTTCTAAAGCTATGGGGAGACACAAGACTAGGACATCCGGTTTTTCGAAGCAGTTTTTTTATCGAATGAAACAAGGATCTGGAGCTCACTGGCTTATGACCGCTTGAAGTCGGAAAAAGCCACTCCGATTTAACATCTTTTTGGTGAATTTTGAGTAAATAGAAAATTTCAGATGCTCTTTGAGGTTTAAAATGATGAACTTTTCCACCTTTTCGTCTGACTTTTAAAGAATGGGATTCAAAATCAAAATCAGAGAATCTCAATTGGCAAAGTTCATGGAGCCTAAGTCCTGCAAAGTATAAAAGATGAGTAATAAGCCTTTCTTTTGTCCGAAATAACTTTTCATCCAGTGAATGCCACATGTCACGAGTAAGCATGGGAGTATGAGTGACATCTATATCTTTTAGTTTTATTCCATGAATTTTTTCTTTAACTGGATTAATTAAAAACCGACCATTCTTGTCTTCATAATATTGTTTCAAATATTCGAAAAAATTTTTAATGGAGGATAAGTGTCTCTTACGGCTGCTGACGGCCAGAGGTCTTTGGATGTGGGTTTTATGTTCAATTTTTTTAAAAAAAATAGTCATCCAACCAAACAGTAAGCTGATCAAAATATTCTTTTTCTTTTCAAGGGAATACTGAGCACCATGAGTTAGTACATGCTTGTAATTCTCAATGACGTCTCCTTTGGCCTTATGAAGGGGAGATCTATAATGAGCTTCATACCAGTTTAAAAATTTAACCAGATCCACACTATAGTTTTTAAGCGTATGCACCGACT
>SBGE01000031.1 GCA_006226755.1 Deltaproteobacteria bacterium
TAAGATTAATGAAATTATAAGAAATATATTTTTCATCATAATTCAATCACCACTTTGTTGAAGTCTATAACTTTTCCTACCATTACTTTTTTTGATTTTGGATTTCGCAGTTGAATGATCTCTCCAATTTTACCATTGGAAAGCGGGAGGGCCTTTCCAGAGAGATTCATTGTTGTATTGCTAAGTACAACAGTCACGGCCCTGCCTTGTTGTACAAGATTTGCCGGAGTAATGTGATTAAACATCAAGGTTTCACCTTTTTGCATCGGTCTGGTTAACTTATAGAAAACCAATTTTGATTTATTAGTGAAAAAGTTTTCTGGTTTTGATGTGAGAACTTTCTTCTCTTCAAATACTCCCGGGTTGAGACCATCCATAGTAACTTGAATGTCGGCATTCGAAACAAGGGCTATGGCCTCAACTTTTAAACTGGCGTTAAACCATTCGGTATGATTCGTTGACTTAATAGGGTCAACAATGACCATGTTAATGCTTTTGTTTCCTAGGTTCTTGCAGAAGTCACAATTGAAATCCAATTTCTCTGTTTGTGTCATTCTTATTGCAGATTTTCCAGAGACAAACTTGATGTCTGTCCAAACCCACTTGTCAAAAGTACTGTAGCGATTTCCAAGTATGGAGCTCAGTGTATCGATTCTGATCACTCGAGGAGTAATTTTGACTTTTTCAGGAAAATTTTCACGAATCATATCTGCTCGAAGAGTTCCTGATCCTGAAGAAATCATTTCAAGAAATCTAATCTGTGAATCAGTTGAGCAATTTTCAGCTGAAGCAATATCGTTGAAGGCAAGCTTCTTTGTATCAACTAAAACTATTCGAGCTGAACTGTTTATGTGACAAATCCCGTTCGCAAAAACGGGGTTAAGAACTAAAAATGTGAAAAGTAATGTTAGCAGTTTAAACATTCAAAATTACCTTATGTTGTTCACAGTTTGAAGCATTTGATCAGCAACACCCATTACTTTAGAGTTCATCTCATAAGCTCTTTGCGCCTTGATCAAGTCAGTCATTTCATTCATAACACTAACATTAGAAGTCTCAAGTGAACCTTGCATGATACTTCCAGCATTGTTTTGTCCTGGAATATTCTGAATTGGTTGCCCACTTGAACGAGTGATCTGGTAAAGGTTCCCGCCTGCATTTCGTAATCCAACAGGGTTTACGAAGGTGAAAACAGGAATCTGTCCTGCATTTATAGGTTCTACTTGATTATTGAGATAAACTTCCACAGTCCCATCTTCAGCAACATTCACACTTTTTGTTGCTGGTGGAAGAGTGAGTGAAGGGAATACTTTGTAACCGTGCTTTGTTACAAGGTTTCCACCTGCATCCACATTGAATGCACCATCTCTTGAGTATCTAACTTCACCGTTTGGCAGAATAACTCCAAAGAAGCCATCACCATTGATCATCATATCAAATGGTCTGTTTGTGATCTGAGGAGAACCTTGGCTGAATTCTTTTCTTGTTGCAGATACTTTGGCTCCACTACCGACTTGAACACCAACGTTATATAAAGAGTTGTTGCTAGATCTGGATCCTGCATCCTGAACCGTTTCATAAAGAAGATCTTCGAACTCAGTTCGTGATTTTTTATAACCAACAGTGTTTACGTTCGCGATGTTTTGAGAAATCGTATTCACGTTGACTTCCTGAGCGGTCATACCAGTTGCTGCAGTATTCAGGGCCTTGAGCATTGCCATCGATTTGGTAGCATGAAAGAGGAAAAGACAAATGATCAAAGCTCTTGTGGTTCTAAAATTAATTCTCATTCCATCTCTCCTTAAAATCTTGAGATCTCATTAACAGACTTACCGCTTATCTGGTCGTAGGCCTTGATTACTTTTTGAATACTTTCAAAATGACGATTGGCCTTAATCAATGCGGACATTTCCTGAACTGCATTGACGTTGGATTGCTCAACAAAACCTTGATGAACAGCCGTTTTCGGGGTGTCTACTGTTATGTTCTTAAAGTCATTATTTATAAAGTTGGATTGACCTTCTTTTCGAAGGGCATGAATGTCGTTAAACTCAACAACTGAAAGATCCGCAATCTTTTGACCGTTTGAAAAGATCTCACCCTGTAGGTTGATCGTAGGTTTTCCTGCATCTTGCGGAAATTGAATAATTCTATTTTGCGGATTTGTAATTTGTTCTGGAGCATTTTCACCAGCATTTTCAATCGCGGCCAGATCAAGTTGTGAAAGAACAGGAAAACCTTGAGAAGTTACAAGCTGACTTTGATTGTTCAGTGTGAAAGTTCCTCTTCTTGTGTATCTGATTCCATTGGGAGTAAGAACTTCAAAAAAGCCTTTTCCGTGAAGTCCAAAGTCGAGATGGTTACCAGTGGGAGTAAGTTGTCCTTGTTGATGATTGGTATATGATCCATCAACTTTAACTTGTGCCTTCTCTGCACCCTGTGTGTGGTAAAACTCATCAGGTGACCATTCACGTCTTGGAAGGTTGATATCTTCGAGACCTTTCTCAAGGACTTTCAAATATTCTTTGAATGCAAGCTGGTCTTTTTTAAAACCAGGTGTATTGGCATTTGCTACATTGTTGGCAATTGTTTCAACATTCCGTTGTTGAGCAATTGCTCCTGAAAGCGGGACCCAAAGATCTTTCAAAACACCCTCCTGGTGCTTTTGTTCTCACTCTTAATGTTATCTTGTGAGGTGCCAAAAACTCCACATGGGCAATTTTGTCCACCGCGGCTAATTAGCTGAAACTTCTACACTTTTGGGTATGAAATTGAGTAAAATACTCGATACAGTGGGGTTTTGGGGCAGAAATAATTTCTCGCCGAGACCAAACTTTGGTTCAATTATTTGACACAACACAGGAATATGAATGAGCGACAAAAAAACTCAAACTTTCGAAACGCAATTGGAAAAACTTGAAGAAATCGTCGGCCAGTTGGAATCAGGTGAACTGAATCTGGATGACTCACTTAAAAAGTTTGAAGAAGGTGTGCAGCTTTTTAAATCCTGCAAGGATAAGTTATCGAAAGCAGAGAAGAAAATTGCACAATTGAACGAAAGTTTGAATGAGGAAGAACTTGACTGAAAAGCTCCGCCTAATCACTTTTATCTTTATACTATCTGTTCTTGTGTCGTGTGCAAGAATGGATAAGGGTCCTGGTGAGGGAGAAGCTGGCTCATTGGGAGTTGATGCGTTTTCTGCCAATAGCAGGTTGGTTCCAGATATTTCAAAAAATAAAACAAACACAGACGGAGTCGGTCCAGTGCCGGACGAAGTCATTCTCTCAAAAAATACAGCACCAAAAAAAATTCCAGCGGTATCTTTAATTTTTGGCCCAGGACTCAATAGAGTCAGATGCTATATTCCCATCTTAAAAAATCTTGAGAGAGAAGGGGTCAAGATACACATCGTATCAGGCTCTGGGTTGGGTGCAGTATTGGCCAGTATGTACGCCATGGGCCTCACGCCAGACAAAATTGAATGGCAGTTTCACAAATTTGGCAGAAGCGCTAAGGATTATGCTCCCTATAGCAAAGACTGGATGGAGTTGGTCGATCAAATATTTCTTCAGCAATTGAAGGGAAAGAAAATTCAAAATGGAGTGAGAAGGCTAATTCTTCCAATCTACAATATTAAACAAAATAAAACGGTTTACCTTTCACGAGGTGATCTTTATTGGACATTGGAACAACAGTTAACGCTGGGTCAATCCCTGAAAAAATCGAATTTTATGGCACCTTTTCACAAGGAGATTTACAATTTATTGGAGATGCGAAGAATGGGTGCTGACATAGTCGGTGGTCTCGATGTTCTTACAAATTCGGTAGAGTTTAAAAATGTCGATCATTTCCTCTTGGGTACCTATGGTAAAGCAGCAGCCATTGCCAAAAAAGAAATTCAAAACTTGGGTATTTATTTAACCGTAGATGATAATGCTCCTCGTTTAGATTCGATTGATGGAATGCCGGAATACTTACAGAGATGTAATGTGTCAGGTGCTCAATTTGCAACACGAATGAAAGACTATGTTGCAAAGTGGGGAACAGAAGAAAAGGTTGAATAAATTTGAACAAGAAGCTCGTTTTAAAATACATTCTTATAGCAGTCGGTGGGATGATTCTAATTGGTGGTGTTACTGGTGTTAGTATCATTGCTTATTACTCATTTGGTTTGCCAAAAATATCATCGCTTGCAGATTACAACCCTCCAGTTTCAAGTCAGATTCTTTCAAAAGATGGAACTATTCTTGCTGACATTGGTAAAGAAAATCGTGAAATTGCAAAAATGGAAGAGATTCCAAAACGTGTTGTGAATGCTTTTCTATCCGCAGAAGATGATAAGTTTTATGAGCACAAAGGTGTAGATTATATGGGTGTTCTTAGAGCACTTGTAGTTAACCTGAAGGCGGGGAGAGTTGTTCAGGGGGGATCGACGATTACCCAACAGGTCGCCAAGTCATTGTTGCTGAGTAGAGAAAGATCGATAGCCAGAAAGATCAAAGACTTCTTGCTAGCACAAAGAATAGAAGAAAAATTCAGTAAAGAAGAAATTCTCTTTTTGTATTTGAATCAGGTTTATCTTGGCGGTGGTTACTATGGAGTCAAGGCTGCATTCAAGGGTTATTTTGATAAAGAATTGAGTGAAGCAACTATTGCAGAAGCGGCCATGGTTGCGGGTCTTCTTGTTGCACCTGGAAAGTATTCCCCATATATCAATCCTGAATATGCAAAGAGACGTCAAGGATATGTCTTGAAGCGTATGTATGAAACAGGAAAAATTTCTAAAGATGAATATGAAGTTGCTCTTGCTGAAAAAACTAAATTTCGAATCCGAAAACCAGAAGGTTTCAAAGCCGGCTATTTTACTGATTGGGTAAGACAGAGAGTTATTGAATTGGTGAACGAAGAAAGTTTCCTGAGCAATGGTTTTAAAATTGAAACGACACTGGATTGGGAATTACAAAAAGTAGCTGAAAAGGCCGTTCAGGAAGGCGTGAAGGAGATAGACAAGCGCCAAGGATTCAAAGGACCAATTGGTAGAATTGAAAGTGAAGATGAACTCACTAATTATGAGATCGAATTTAGAAAACAGATTTATTCTGAGGTATCGACATATTTCACCATTAATGAAAATAATATTAAAGACTATGAGATCGCATTTAGTAGAGATACATACGACAAAATTAAATTGAAGCAATCTGAAATTAGAGATGAGCTTAAAAATAAATATTTCCGCCCAGGTATGATGAAAGATGATCCGCTCCTTCAGTATTTGAAGGAGGGAGAGATGTATAAGGCGGTTGTGCTTGAGACCAGTCGTACGGGGAAACTCATTTATGTATCTATTGGTGGAGTTATCGCTGCTGTACCATACTCTGGTTACAGATGGGCCCATGAAAGAGTTATTCAAGAAGAGAGACAATATTTCCCATATGTGAAAAATCCTGATGAAGTTGTTAAGAAGGGCGATATTGTATGGGTCACCATTAACAAAAAGAGTGGAGATTACAAGTCTCTTGCTGATAAAGAACTTATTCAACGTTATGAGAAGATAAAAGATAAGAAGCTTCAGGCACTTATAAAATCTCAAAAATTTGTTGAATGTATGTTGGATCAAGAAGCTGATGCTCAGGGAGCTTTGGTTTCAGTGGATCCTTTCTCTGGTGAAGTTTTGGCCTTCGTTGGGGGGGCGGACTTTGCGAAATCCCAGTTTAATCGAGCCATTCAATCTAAGCGACAGCCTGGATCTTCATTCAAGCCAATCCTCTTTGCAGCGGGATTGGAAAATGGTTATACCCCGGCGAGTATTATTATTGATAGTCCTGAGGCCTTAGGAGGCGTTGATTCAAGTTTGAACTGGAAGCCTCGTAACTATGATGGTCAATTTAAAGGACCGATAACTTTTAGAAATTCGCTGGAGCAATCCAGAAACGTTCCAACTATTAAAATTGCAGAAACCATTGGAGTTCCAGGAGTTTTGGATTTTTCCAAAAGAATTGGATTCAATGCTCAACTAGATCCCGATCTAAGTTTGTCCCTTGGATCATTTGGTGTGACATTAATTGATATTGTCTCGACTTATTCCGTTTTTCCAAACGGTGGCAAAAGAATTTATCCAAAAACGATTACTAAAATCACTGATAGGAACGGAAAGCAGTATTTTATTGAAGAAATACCTTCTCAAGAAGATGTAAAAAATGAAGGAGCACAGGCAGAGGCCTCTCCAAGTCCTTCTCCAACAGCTGAAACTCCAACTGAAGAAAAAGTTGCAGAAGAAGTGAAGGAGAAAGAAGAGAATCCATTCACTAAAAACCTCAATGCAGAACAAGTCTATGATCAAAGATTGGCCTATATTATGACCAATCTCCTCAGAGGTGTTGTGCTCCATGGTACAGGTAAAGGGGCCAGATCTGTCAGTACTTTCCTTGGTGGTAAAACAGGAACAACTAACTCATATGTCGATGCTTGGTTTATAGGTTTCAGTTCTAATCTTGTAACAGGTGTTTGGACTGGCTTTGATGACAACAAGACTCTTGGTTGGGGTGAAACAGGGGCCAAATCAGCCCTTCCGATCTGGAAAGAATTCATGGAGGCTGGTCTCAAAAAATTTGGTGAATATGACTTTAAAATTCCACCAGGAATCATCAATGTTTTGATTGATAAGGATACGGGGGAACCTGCAAGGTCTAGTCAGAAGAATGCATTTATGGAGGCCTTTGTAGAGGGGACGGAGCCTGGTGTAGAAAAACCAGTGAATAACCAATCGAATCAGTCTGGTGAAGGTGATCTAAATAACCAAATTTTCGAAGAGGACGATTATTTCAATAATCAATAATCTGTTTAACTAATCGCTTCAAATGCCGATAGGTCCTTAGGATGTAAATCTCAAGGATGGATATACTTTTGAAAGCGATCAGCCCGGTAAGGGAAAAATTCACTAAAATTTCTAAGAACCTTCCTTGGATTGCTCTCCTTGTTTCATTCTTTGTTCACTTGATGGTGATGCCTGTTCAATTCAAAATTAAAACAGTTTTGGATCTAGAGGAAAGAGAAGCTCCTCAACCAATAAGAATCAAACTTCAAACTTCACCTTCGAGTAAACCTAAGCAGATTGTGAATACAGAACAAACTGGAAAAAAGATAAAGCCTAAAGATGCCAAGTATCTTGGGAAAACTGATCAGAGCTTTGATAGACAAACTGTCGCCAAGTCAAATGGCACATTCAAAGTCGCTGGTATGGGTATTAAAACTGGAGCTGACAATCCAACTCCTGCAAAGCAGGCAGGACTTAAAAAAGAGCTTAAAGAAGCCAAGAAGGTTGCAAAGAAACTTACTAATAAAACTCCAGTTACTATGAAACGCACTAAGATCACATTTGAGGATCTTGCCAAGGCCCAGCAGCATACCTTTAAAGAGTTGGCGAATCCTTCACGTCAGGTTGCATCCAAAGGGCTTAAGAATGGAGCTAGGGGCAAAACTGGTCTCGCTAAAAATAACG
Source organism: Deltaproteobacteria bacterium (assembly GCA_006226755.1). Taxonomy (GTDB): domain Bacteria; phylum Bdellovibrionota; class Bacteriovoracia; order Bacteriovoracales; family Bacteriovoracaceae; genus M0603. The sequence goes on from SBGE01000031.1 coordinate 7,500, forward strand.
ATTTTGTTGAAGATCTTCCTTTGGGTGATATGACAAATATGAATACCATTGAGTACAAGTATTATGGTTTCTATCATCGAATCAGACAAAAACTGGAGCAGTATTGGGGAAGAAATCTTCGTGAGAAGGCCAAGACCATCTATGCTTCCGGGCGAAGAATTCCGGCCAGTGAAAATAAGATAACTTCTTTACGTATTACTCTTGATGAAAGAGGAACTATCGTAGATGTTCATGTGAAGTCCACCAGTGGAGTTAAAGAGCTTGATGATGCTGCTATTGAGGCCTTTAATGAGGCCGGTCCTTTTCCTAATCCACCAAAGGGAATGATGGTTAACGGACGCGCTCAAATTGAATGGGGCTTTGTCGTTAAAGG
>SBGE01000292.1 GCA_006226755.1 Deltaproteobacteria bacterium
TGATGGCTAAAACTTTCAAACAACTTGATGTCCATTGGACTTCTTTTGTTCGCGATGTTTCTTTTCTTAGAGATGGCCCGTTTTTATTCACTTTGGATTGAACGTGTTTTGATGAATTTCAAGTTCAAAGGCTTTGTTCGAATGTTCGGATTGTGTTTTATCTTTTCTTTATTGGCCATAAGTCGACAGTTTGGTATCTATGAATTGCTTGATCGCGATTATAAAGGCTTTACTTATGATCAAGGTAAAACTCTTTGTCAAAACGCGGCATTTTCAAGTCATTGCAACCAACTTGCTCGACATAAAAGATATAAAGAGGAAAATTATCAGCAGGCATTTGAGTTATATCTTTTAACTTGTCATGCAGGGCATATGGATTCCTGTAATAGTGGTGGTTGGATGTTGGTCCTAAAGTATTCCGTATTGAAAGAACATTTGAGTGAGGCGCTGGAGATGGGGAAGTTAGCTGTAGCAGATGGACCCTATCACGAAAATTTGCACAGCACTGTAGCAGCTTTATATTACCTCTCAAAAAATCAGCAGAAGGCCATTGAACATCAAACTAAGGCAGTTGAATTACATGCTATTGCCATGAAGCGAAAGCATTCTCCTAGTCAATTTATATGTGAGAATCGTCAGAAAGAGTACATCAATAGGCTTGAGCAAATGAAACAAGGTATTGAAGTCACTTTTCTAGATACTCTTTAAATCTATCCACATTTCTACATTTATTTTTGATACTAAAAATTCATTCTTGTATTTCTCTTTAAAGAGTACTTCTATTTTGTTTTAGGATTTTTTTCTCAATTCAGAAGATGATGTTGAGATTTATGGCAGCGTTGTGTGATTTATTATTGTAGATGTAGCTCTTTGAGTCAACATCGTTAATGTAGTATTGAAATTCTGTATTGAAATAAGACCCAAAAGATTTGATCAACGTCATTCCTAGTTCAGTTGTCTTTTCCTTTCCTCTACTTATGTATTCAGCACCTGTTTTGTTGAAGTTCCAACCAAGCCATGGACGAACTTTCATTCCATGAAAAGGGAGGTAGCGGTGATAGCTGAGTTTCAGACCATAATTTGTATCTTTGTCGACAGTCGTCTCTTTTTTCATTACTGACCAGTTGAGTTCAAGATTAAAAAAGTTCGTTTTATCCAGTTTGATAATTTCAGAAAGATAAACATGATGTCTATCTCCAGACTGGTAACGTCCGCCTTCATATTCTGTGTAGGAATAGTCCAATCTAGAAGCGAGATACTTTTTAGTGATAATGGCCTTTGAAAATCCGTAGATTTTGTCTTTAAGGTAACTGACATGACTATCCTTACTCCAGTCATAACGGCGCAAATGGGCGCGATAGAAAAAGAAGTAAGTATGAAGAGTAAACTTATCGTAGGTCTTTAGTAGGCCAACATCTGATCCAACTTTATAGCCATAGTGGTTAAGCTCTTTAAGAACTGGAATATCAGAGCGAAGATAGCTCTTCTTGATGACATTGAATTTTGGACGAACAAAAAAGTCTTTAGAAAGAAATTTTTTGTAAGCCCCATAGAACAGTAGGTTGTTTTCAAAGGAGGGGATATCGACGACTTCTTCGAGTTGGTCATAGATATAAAAACGCTGGGCACTTTTGTAAGTAAAACTATTAGAAAGGTTCAATTGAAACGCAGAAAGTATAGGAGTTGATTTCAAAATCTTGCCAATATTTTGTAGAAAACCTTCATATAAATAGGTGTTCATTTGATCCGCCATGAAAGAAAGGGTCTTCCCTGTCGAATCCATGACTGTGTTACTGGCATATTTCACACCATCCGTAACCATTCCAACGCCTTCGACAGCTGTATCAACACCTTTTCCTACAACTTCTCCGGCTACACCAGTATTGTCTCTAAGAGTTTGACCAACATTCTTAGTTCCATCCCAAAGAGTAGTACCGGCACCCTTGGCATTATCCCAAAAGAATTTACCAACTTTCGTGACATTTTCTCTGACCATTTTGACTCCTTCTTGAGTCAAACTTGAGGCCAGAACAAAGCCGTTTAATGGAAGGAGAACCAGACCATAAGGGGCAATGTACTCACCAGTAACTTCATCGATATTTCCATACTCTTCTGGGGGATAATAGAGGTCTTGTTCTGGGTCATAACGAGAACCTTCTGGTGGAGAGACGTAGATGGCCGTCTTTAGGTCAATATAACCGCCCGGTTTCGGGCGAAAGAGTTCAGGACCCTCTTTCCTATTGGTATCTCTATGGGTGTAACCAAGAAGATCTCCTGGCATGGTTTCATCTTTTTGATGATGCTTATAGATTTTTTTGTTGTATTCGTTCTGTTGAGTAGCAACCTTGTTTTTCTCTTGTAGCTTTTCAATTTCTTTTTCGCTGGGTTTCTCGGCCTTCTTTTCTCGCATTTTAACCGAATCATTTTCTTTGAGGATTTCAAATTGTTTTGGGGAAAAGCGCACAGGTTCATTAACGTAACCATTTTTAGTGTAAACGCCTGAGAACTGACCTTCTTTGATATGAACTTTATCTTCACCAAACATGTAATCTCCCTTTTTGAGATTCATGGTATTAATTGAAGAAAGCTCGACATCTCCTTCGAACGAAATGGCAGTCGAAATATTATTTTCTTTGTTGTACATGATATGAAAATCAGTTCCTCTGATTCCCATCGCTGCTGATTGGGTTTTGATCACAAGTTTGTGCTTTTCAGCTTTGGTTTTATCGAATTGAGAACGGATGTGTCCGTTTATAAGATTTACGATTTTAGTTTCAGACTTTGCTATCTTTTGAAGAATTACTTCTGAGCCCGGTCCAATGTTCATGGTACCATTCTCAAATTGGACCCTGGCAAAGCTCTTTTTTTCAGTGGTGATGGTTTCGCCGGAGCTAACAGGATCGCCTTCTTTAAGGGATTGTTTTTCACCATTTCGAATGACAAATACCTGACCTCGCATTTTGATAATGGAAGCTTCTTTGGCAAAGATTTGTGCACTATAAAGAATTGAAAAACAGATCAGAAGTCTGGAAATCATCCGTAATATCCAATTTAAGGGTCATCCCAATTTTAGCAGAGTCTGGCCTAAATAGTGAGTAGAATTGACTAAAGCTGAGTTTGCGAGTCGGAATTCCCAGCTTCTTTAACAGGAGTCTTCTCTAGGCTACCGTCATTTTTTAATGTGACGATAGTAGGTCTGTATTTTTGAATAAGATTGTCGGGAATTACCTGACCTAGTAAAAGTTTATGTCTTGTGTTCCACCATTCCGCTAGGTCACTGATTGTGGAGAGGCTTACTTCGTTATCTGTTTTTAAGGTTCGAATTAGATGTACAATCAAATCAAAATTTTCTTCAGATCCTATATTTTGTGTGTGGAAATTCATGTTGTAGGAACCACCAATTTTCTTGATCCATTCAATTTCTCTTTCGATTAGTTTTTTGGATCTTCGAAAATCAAGTTTTCTGGTTGACCACATTTCAAAGTCGTCGCTGTTGGATCTATTAATTGAGATCAGAGTTCTTTTGTTTTCTTCATCACTACTGATTAGTACTTTCGGGACCATTGTCTCAGGGGCAGTCTCTGTAAAAATATACTGATTAGAAATATTTGGCATGGTGCTAAAAGTATTTTCATCATATTCTTCGTAAGGAGGTCTAAAACCAATGACCTCTTTTCCCGTCAATTCTTTTAAAACTTTTTTACATCTGGCTACTCTCTCAACTTGATCTTTCAAGGGGAGACCTGAGAATTTGTCGTGAGTGTCTCCGTGACAAGCAATTTCTCCTGTACTCATCATTTCTTTTGTAAGACGTCGGTGTTTTTGTGCTACATCTGAAATGATAAACCAAGTAAAGGGTATTTCTGATCTGTTAAGTTCTTCTATTAACTTAACGGAGTTTTCGTATTGATCTTCAGTATCTTGAGAGATGGTTGCAGAATATTTTTTTCCTTTTGGCCACATGGCAATAGAAGAATGGCTGAATCCCGACAGAAATTTAAAAACGTTTCCATAAAGGTGGTCAATATTTAGATACTCTTTAATTTTTTGAGATTCTGGAAATTCTGGTGGGGTATCAAGCCAAACTAAGCGTCCCTTTTCAATAACTTTAGAATACAGTCGAGTGTCATTAGATGAGTAGGCCATATTATAGTTTGGAATACTCATGGCCTGAGTATTTTCAGATGATACTTTTAAATTCTGATATATTGGAGGTGACTTGATAACTTGACCGGCATCAAATCCCAAAGTCAAAGGTTGATCACCTACAATACTGACAAACCTGTCCTCTCCAGTTACAAATGGCTCAAATTTCAAATCAAAGATTTCTAGACTTTCAACTTCTTTAGAAATGATTCCAGCGGGAGGGCCAAACAATAAAATATGGGCACCTTCTTTAATATTTGACTCAAGAAGCTCTTTATCCCAATGACCAGGAAGAGCAATAAATATTTTGTTGGTATTGTTTTTTAAACAATACTTAAGGCCTGTGTAAGAGCATTCACGATAACGAAGTTCATTTTTTGCTAAAAACTTTTTCCAAAGTTCAAGACTGTCAGACATGACTTTTTGAGTTTCAATACTTTTTTCATTATCTGGATTAGGAGACAGAAGAACAATTCTTTTATGACCCATAAACTCCTTATAGAGAAGGGGAATGAATTGTTCTGTGGATTTCTTCCATATGAAAGGAGTTGAACTAAGTTCAGCTAATTCTTTTTCTGTAAGATCAATTTTTTGAAGAAATTTATCAGAATGTTTATAGAAGTAAAAACCAATTCCAGAGGCAGCTATCAGGAAAGTAAGAGTAATGGCAGCATATTTATAAAGTTGAAACTGATTTTTTATTTCAACTTTTTGACTTATTTTTTCACTATCATAATGCTGTCTTTTGGATTCTGGAATATAGCGTTTAAGAAATTTTCCTTCAGTGATCATGAGGTCTTTTTCTCTTGAACCACCTGATCTGTTAGAAACATGTCTGATGTAAAAAATAACAGCTGTGATGAGACACAGAACAACGCTTAGAGCAATAAATGCATAAAGAATAGAAAGCCAATTCATATGGAATTATTCTACACCAAGCTCTCCGGTCCTTTCCAGTTTATCCCAACTCATTTCTGTGGCTATAAGCTCATCAAAAAGGGCCAAGATACCCCAGGCCTGAAGCAGTAGGTAGTAACTAACCTTCTGAAGAAGCATTAATGAAACAGACTCTCTTTTTTGTTTAGGTCTGGCAAACATGATGGCCACCAAGATATCTAAAAAGAGTAGAGCAAAGAACCATACATACATCATTGAGATTGTTCCAAATGAGACAAAGTGAACAATGAAACCCAACATGATGCCAAAATTGATGACATCAAATAGAAATGAATCAAATAGCAGGTTGAAGAACAAGAAAAGAAAATTCTTTTGTCGGCTATTGATCAATTCAAGAATATTTTTGGCAAAGGCCTGAAAAAGACCTCTTTTCCAACGGTATCTTTGCCTTAGGAGAGGAAATATTTCCCTTGGTGCTTCAGTTGTGGCAACCATTCTTTCATCGCCTACAACTTTCCATCCTTTTGTAAGGAGTCTGACAGTAAGTTCTGCATCTTCAGCAAAGACTTCACGACCTATTTCGTAACCACCGGCCTCAATCATGGCCTGTCTTCTAAACATTCCTGAAGGTCCTGGAATAATTGTCACAATTTTCTTTCTGGAAAACGCCTGACGTGTAAAGTTCAAACAGAATTGATATTCCAATTGCTGAAATTTAAGGAGAAGATTATCGACTTTACTGATTTCAACTGCTCCTGCAACAGCAGCAAGCTCAGGGTCTGTAAAGTGAGAGGCCCCATAAAGAAGAGCATTTCTATGAATTCTAGAATCAGAGTCTACACAAAAGAACAGTTCACCCTCTGCATGAATGATTCCATTATTAAGGGCCGCGGCTTTTCCACCATTTGATTGTTCAATCAAGGTTATTTTCACCGCTGGATTTGTTGCGATGACTTCTTTGACCATTTGGCTGGTTTTATCTGTACTTCCATCGTTAACCACAACGATGTCGTAATTGGGATAATTCAATTTTGTAAGACTGGTTAAAGCGGGCTTAATGACAGCTTCTTCATTGTAAGCAGGCATAATAATGGTGATACTTGGGTAGTTGGTCATGATAAGTTCTTTACCTACTTGTTTCATGTGTTCTACTTTCGCTCTCCATCCATGCCAGATCAGCCACAAGTGCCTTGATGCAGTCATAAAAAAGAAGACAATAATTCCTGAAACAAAAATTTCATGGAATCCCTCGATTGCATCCATTCCTGCCAAAATACAGAACATGAAAAACGTCAGTGTTAGGAAGAGAAGAGCGAACCTCAATGAGCTTCCAATCAAAGTATTGAATAATTTATGCCCTGACATAACCTCTCCCTAATTGGAAAACAGCTTCTCGACCGAATCCGTAGCTTCGCATAGAGTGATCTGTTACCACAGCTCCATCAACAGAGTTTTTAATGGTATAAAAACTTGCAAGAACGCTCTTACACTTTTCTTGTATTGTCTCAAATGTACTCGACTGCGATTCATTGTACTGACCTAGAAAAGTAAATTTGTGATTACCAGATGCTGCTGCCATCTTTTGAATCGACATTGATGTCAAAATTGGACTTTGAGTGTTTAGCAGAAGATCTGCATTGGTAAATGCAACACGCTCAATGTTTTCGCCACCAAGTATCGCAATTTCATCGAATATCGACTGATAATCCTGACTAAGAGAAAGAGTTTCAGCAAAATTAGTTTTGTAATAGAAGTAGATTAACTGTTCAGTTTCTAGGGCCTGTTCAAAATCGAACCCCAAAGTTTTAAAAGCACTGATTGTTAGTGTCGGATTATCAAAAGTAACTAAAGCTGCCTTTTTCCCATTGCTTAAGCTTTCGTTGAGAAACTGACCAATGACCTTTAGTCCAACCTTTGGACCCGGCGTTTGGACCATATTAAAAACATTGTTAACGAAGTTAAACGAACAATCAGTTCTTTCAACTTCTCTAAAGTCTTTATCCGACATTTTAATCCCGCATTATTTTAATAGATTACGAACCTTCTATATCACAGATGATGACGCCATTTGTTAATCTCTCTTTTTGATTGAAAATATTTCATATTTAAGACTCTAAAAAGCCCCTTAAATTCCTGAAATTAGTGTAATTTTGTTTGAAAAGACCTTGTCATAGGCCACTTTGGATGCCACTAATAGGGTCAGATTCGGACACTTTAATGACCTTAAAATGGGGTAGTTAGGGCCGGCTGGAATTGAACTGTCAATTTGCTAAAATGGATCTCATGAAAAGAACTTTGACCCTTTTCTTTATATTTCTCCTTACTACCAGCTTCAAGCAAGCTGATTACGCTGATGTTCAACTTACCTGGTATTGGAGAGTTGATCACGATCGTTTACCTCCCACAGACACCATGTATGAAGTCAGAAATCGTGAAGGTGAGGTGATTGGTGTTGCAGGAGAAGAGCGACTTAAGAGAATTTGGATGGAAGGAAGTGGTTTTCTAGCAGATGGAACTTTAATTAATCTCGTCGATGTATTTGAGTTTCACAATTCTACTTATATGGTTGTGGATCAAGATAGATTTCCATGGGGACTGGACTCTCTTGGGAATGCATTAACACCTTTGAAAACGATTGCCGTTGATCCTGATGTTATTCCTTTGGGAAGCAAAGTTTATATCCCTGAATTCGATCAAAATCCTAATGTCCCACAATTGGTTTCTCATGATGGTTGCTTTGTGGCCTCTGATACTGG
>SBGE01000234.1 GCA_006226755.1 Deltaproteobacteria bacterium
ATATATCCAAGGGGAAAGGTCAGGAACGTTGGCATCGTCTTGTTCTCAAACTTCCAATTGCTGGAAATATTGTGACCATGATCAATGTCAGTCGTTTCTGTTCAACACTCGCTACTCTTCTCAATTCCGGAGTAAATATTCTTGTTTCAATGAATATTGTTAAAAACCTAATCGATAATGTTCATATGCAACGTGCTATTTCAGAGTCTAGAACCAATGTTCAAGAAGGGGCCAGTTTAACTGCTCCTTTGGTCAAATCAGGACTCTTTCCTCCCATGGTGACTCACATGATCAAACTCGGTGAACGTTCTGGAGAACTCGAAGAGATGCTTCAAATCGTTGCTGAAAACTATGAAGATCAAGTCGAAACCAAACTCTCTGGTCTTACTTCTACTCTAGAACCAATCATGATGATCGGAATGGGTTTAGCCGTGGCGTTTATTGTGGCGTCAGTTGTCGTCCCGATGATGGAACTCAATACCATCCGTTGATAAACCGACAAGAAAGGTTTGCTTATTTTTGACTCAAGCATGACATACAACGACTCCACATATGATTGAATATGCATTATAGTAATAGGGCTAATCATTTGAATTTTTAGGAGAATTAATGAAGTCAGTCAAAATGCAAATGTTCAAAAAGTTCACGTTGAAGAAATTTTCGGAGGCCATGAAAAATGGTTCAAAAGGCCAGGCCGGTTTTTCATTGATTGAAATTCTTGTTGCCCTAACACTTTTGGGTCTAGCAGGTACTTTCGTCGCAGGTAAAATCTTCGACCAGCTCCATGAAGGTCGTGTTAAATCTGCATACATTCAAATGAATTCATTTAAGGCCAGACTTCAGGAATTTAGAAGAAAATGTGGAGCCTACCCTACAACTGATCAAGGTCTAGAGGCCCTAATTTCAAAACCATCTACTGGCAGAGAGTGTAAGAACTATCCACCTAATGGTTTTATTGAAGGAGATAGAATTCCACTAGATCCTTGGGATAACGATTACGATTACAAGTCAGATGGTAAGACTTTCGACATCATTTCATTCGGAAATGACGGTGCTGAAGGTGGAGAAGACCAAGATGCTGACATTTCACTCAACAAAAAGCCTGAAAGCGGTGGCGGAAGCGGAGAGGAGTAATCCTCTCCCAATTGGGCAACAAGAGGTCACTTGATTAGGACGACAATTCCTTTTGTACACAACACTCTTTCAAAATATCGGCTGTTTAAATCAACAGACACTCAAAAAAAATTTAACAATGGCGGCTTCACTCTCATAGAGATGTTAGTCGCCATGTTTTTAGTCGTTCTGGTTCTTGCCTTGGCCGCAAATGTCAGCTTTTCCTCCAGAGAAGACCTTGATGAAACTCTTTTTGACATTGAAAGAGCGATTCGCTTTGGTGTGGATGAAGCGGCCCTGAAAAACGCCATGATCAGGTTGAATTTTATTTTGGATAAAAAACCCCAGAAATATTCATTAGAATATGGGCCCAATGACAATTTTGTACTTCCACAAAAACTATTTGAAGCGGTAGATACCTCAGAAATGGATGAGGAAGAAAGAAAAAATACAGAAGCCGCAAAGATTGCAAAGAAATTCAACAAAATCAAAGAATTTCAAGATAGTGATCGAGAGTTGGCAGAGAACGTAAGGATCATCGGTGTCGGGAGTAATCTCTACGAAGACATGATAACTGATTTTCAGGCCAGTATGTATATTTACCCTACAGGGGAAAAAGATAAAGGAATTGTCATTCTTGCAACAGATGAGGAACTTGCTTCAATCAGTTGGAATGCATTTACTTCAGATTTTGATATAAATTATTACAAGTACAGTGATAGCGATTTTGTTAATGATGTTGAAAGGCAGACCGAATTAGCGTTGGAGATATTCGGTAAATGGAAAAAGCAATGATAGGTCTGATTCCATTTAAGAATGATAAAGGGATGACTCTTCTTGAAGTCATGATCGCTCTCGCCATTTTTTCAGTTTTCATCGTCTCTTTCATGACTTCACAAGGATATAACATCACAGATAGCCAGGAGCTTCGTGATGAAATTATTTTAAGGGACCTCGCCAAACAAGTTATGGATGAAACAATCATCAACCCACCGGCCTTCAGAGAAAGTTTAACTCTGACCCCAGAGACCAAAACGTTCGAAGATTACGAAAATTACACTTATACAATGACCTGGAAAAAATTTGTTATTCCCGACCTTGATAAGATTCAGGGTAATGATCCTTCTGAACAACAAGGAAAAAGAGACTCTGGAGACGAAATTCAAAGAAGAATTTTTGACCAAGTAAAAAAGAACTTGGAGAAAATGATCTGGCAGCTCGAAATCACAGTAGAAAGCAAACTCAATGGAAAGAAATACAGTGTATCGAGCTGGCTCTACGATAATGAAGCAAAAATCAGGTTTGAATCACTATGAAAAATGAGAAAGGCTTTACATTACTTGAAGTCCTCATCAGTATTACCATACTGAGTTTTCTCATGGCCTACGTCTATACCATTGTCGACAGTAGCTCTCGCACCAAAGATGTGATCACAAAGGAAGATAGAGAACTGATGGATATTGAGAGGGCCCTAGATCGTATTTCCATCGACTTCTCTCAAATTGATTCACCTCTTTACTACTCACCTGTTTACAAGAAGCCGCCTGGTCAACAAGAATCTTTTGGCCAAGAGAAGAGGCCTAATCTACCGGAACCATCTGAAACGTTCCCTAAAATTTCACATTTTGCTAAGCCTGTTCCGATAAAAGAGTCCAGTCGAACAGAGTTTTATTTTCTCTCGAACGCCAATAGAAGAAGGCTTCAAAACCTCAAACAAGGTCGGAACGTCTGGATCAGATACTCTATTCAAAGTGCTGAAAATTCCAGAGGCGGTTATCAGTTAACACGTCAATTCATTGCAGAGAATATTTATTCTCCGGATTTGGATTGGAGCAAAGTTGAGAGCCAACCCCTGTTAAATAATGTTAAATCATTTGTTTTCGAGTTTTGGGATCCAGGCAAGAAGAAATTTGTCAGTTCAATCAAAGAACTAAACAACTATCAAGATATGTTGATGTTAGTTAAAGTTAAACTTGAATGGGTTGGGGAAAATGAAAATATCTCAGAAATCACTCGAACCTATCGAGCTCTTTGGCCGAAGTATGATCCTTATCAAGATGAGTTGATTTATAAAAAAGCTCAGGAAGGGGCCCCTAGCACACCTGGAGCAGAAGCTGACAACAATTCAGATGAAGGAGAAGCGTTTTGAAAAAAAATCCGTTTAGCCTTCTTAAAAATGATGAAAGTGGTATTGCTATCATGATGGTTATGGCAACCATTGCGATTTTGACCTTCATTCTTGCTGAACTAACTTTTGAAACCAAGCTTAACAAAATCAAAGTATATAATTATCAAGACAAACTCCAGGCACGATTGAATGCAGAAGCTGGACTCAAATTTGCTTTGGCCAAACTTCGTCTCTATCAAGAAGGAAGAAATCTACTTGAGAAGAATGAAAGTTTGAAAAAAACCGTTCCGAGTTCCGCTCTTCAGAGTGCAGTAACAAGTATTTTCGTCTACCCTATTCCACTGTCCCCAAGTGCAAACATCATTCAAAAGACTGCTGTTCAGGATTTTGAGAAAGATAGCTTACTGAAAGGTAAACTGACGGTTGAAATGCAGTCTGTTTCAGGCTTTCTCAATCCGAACAACTTGAGAATCCCTGAACCCAAAGAAGGTCAAGAGAATAAAGAAGAAGATAAAAGTGATGACGATGCCAAAAAAGGTTCAGCGAAACCTGCACATCAGTACATTGAGGACAGACTTGTACAAACACTTGAAGAGGCCATGAAAAAGAAATCTGAAGAAGATGATACTTTTGATGCTCTCTATGGAAATCTAAATGCTGCTCTTTTGATAAAAGAAATGAAGTACTGGGTCAATGCTCCTCACTCCTTCAACGATCCAGAAAGGGCCGAACTTGAGCCCATGTACCTAAGTAAAGGCGTTACTCCCAAACATTCACCATTCAGTTCGCTGGATGAACTTTATCTGATGGAAGGATGGCCGGATGACATCATTGACTTGATCAAAGACAAGCTTACGGTACACGAAATCACGACTATTCAGGTCAACGAAATAACTAAAGAACAGTTAAAAATTCTCTTTCCAAATATAACTGATGCTCAGATCGAAGAATTCTTCAAGGCCCGTGACGGAGATCAAGAACTCCAAGAAGAAGGTCAAAAATTCAAAACTGCAGAAGATTTCAAGAAATTGATTACTGAAGATCTCGGTATTGTCCAAGGAAGTGAATACGACGAAAAAATGAAGGAATTTGAAAATGCCGGACTCAAAATTGGAACTGCTGGACAATTATTCAGAATAACCAGTGTTGGAGAATTTAATAGAGCAACTTATAGAATTACGGCGTTTGCAGAAATTCCCATCAAACCCAAACCGAAACCAAAAAAGAAAGAGGGTGAAACTAACCCACCAACATCAGAAACACCTGACAATGATTCACAAAATCCAGACGATGAGCTGACTGATCAGCCCAAGACTGATGATAAAAAGAAGAAGGCAGAACCTGATGAGTACATGGTTCCTCGAATAGTAGAAATCCGAGTAGATTAATTGAAAAAAAGAAGGACAAAAGTCCAATTTTTGTTAAAATGAAGCTATGAATTATTTGTGTATTGACCTGGGAAGCTATTCAGTCAAGTTTTACCATGCGCACCAGGAAAAAAAGAAAATTATCCTGAATAGCTTTGATGAAATCATCATCGAAAAAGTCAGACCTCAAGTCAGTCCAGATGCGACTCTTTACGAAATTCAACAAGAAATTGTTTCAAGTTATATCAAGCGCGGAAAGTTTGACGGATTAGTTATCTATCAACTTCCTTCAGAAATGATCACTACTCGTTACCTCGAACTACCGGTGAACAATAAAAAGAAAGCTGAGATGATGATTCCTTTTCAATTGGATGAAAATCTCCCCTTTCCAAGTTCACAAAGTCATTATGTTGCCCAACTCTACCCTAAAGGGAACTCAATGTTCGCACAGGTAAATGTGGCGCAGGTGGAGTATTTTGAAAAACTTTATAATTTCTTGAAGCAAAAAGGTGTTCTCCCAGGACTCATGACAAGTGAACAATTTGTCATTCAAAGTTTTATTGAACATCAGAAGATGAATGGATCTTTTGCCATTATAGATATTGGTCATACCACTACCAAAGGCTATTTCATTCATAACAGAAATGTGATCTCAAATCATATCGCCTATGTGGCCGGTCGAAATATTGATGCTGTCATCTCTGAAACTTATCAAATTTCAGCAGACGAGGCGATACTTTACAAGCATGATAACTGCTTCTTTTTAACAGATGATCAAATCGATGAAGTTGATGAAGACCAGAAGGAATTCGCAACTCTCATGAAGAAAACCATGTGGTCTCTAGTCAATGATATTCGCCGTTGGGAACTTGGTTATCGTGTCAATTACGGTATGACTGTTGATAAAATATTTATCACAGGTGGTTCATCCAATATTGCCAACTTTGACCTGTTTTTATCTGATCATTTGGGGATTCCTGTAGAAATTTGGAATCCCTATGTTGATTATCATGAAACATCCTTTGGAGTGGATGAAGAATTTCTCAACTCCTTTACTGTCTGTCACATGATGGCCTCCAGCCAGTTATCTAAGCAAAATCCACCTAATTTTCTTCATGGAAGATTTCTTGGAAGCTTTTCTCAAAACATACCGATGGAAAGCAGCGTCTTTCTCTTGAACAGGGCTTTTTTCCTGGCCTTGCTTCTTCTTTTCTTTGTTATTGGAGAAAGGGCCTTTTTAAAGCGTGACCTAAAGGTTCTTGATAGCCGCTTGACGAAGATGGTGAAGTCTCCCCAATTGGATCTGGCCAAGAAAGACCAAAGATATCTTAAAAATAATCCGGAAAGACTTCTCAAAACAATGAAGAACAAGGAAAAGCAGGTTGAGCAAGAGGTCTCCTCCATTATGTCGGCCACTGCAACCAATAACCTTGCTCCTCTTGCGACTTTAAGTAAAACACTGACACCAAATAAGGCCATTTCATTACAAAGTATTTCAATAGAAGACTCTAAGGTTATAGCAACATTCAGGGCCGATAACCCTACAGAAATGGAAAAATTTGCAGAATATTTGCAAACACTTGGTTTACCAAATCAAGATGTGAAACATAAAAAAGGTGGGGTAAAAACCACTTTGATATTCAATAATATCTGAGGTTATTTTGAAAAAACGAGAACACGTTTTTAAATTGATTGATGAGTATCTGTTCAAGCAAGTTGATCTTGCTAAAAGCTCTCAGTTTACTCAGAAGTTAAATGAACAACTATCTGTTCTGTCTCAATCTCAACAAAAATATCTCAATCAAGCACTGAACCTGCTACTACTACTGGTTCCCTTTTTCATAGTAGTCGTCATTTTTTTCGGAAACAGATCGCTTAGAAATGAGATTGAAATCAAACAAGAGATTTTTGAATCGATCAACACTTATACCAATAAAAGGGTCAATGTTGATAATCTCAGTAAATCTGTACTTTCTCCTCGCCAGATAAAATCTGGACCAGATCTTCAGTCGGCCATTGGAATGTCTTTAAGCAGAGTCGGAGGAGATGGATCCAAAGTGCAAGTTGGTTTTTTCGATCAAATAAACCCTTCTGCCGCAATTGTTCATTCTCGTGCACAAGTAAAATTCAAAAATCTCACAATGTCTGAACTTACTGGACTGTTCTCCGCTCTCAAAAGAGACTTGAAAGTTTCAATTGAAAAGATGGACATCAATGTATTCGGAGATGAAAAATTACTCCAAGGTTTCGTTGAAATATCTCATTACAGTAAAGGCCAGTGATGACTGAAGATGATCTGACTCCAGAAGATAAAATCTATAAGCTTGATGGGATCTCAATCCCAAAATGGATCGTCATCACAGTTATTGTGATGTTTCTTGGTTTTTTTCTCAACTTCCCTATTTCCAAGATGATCACATCTCAAGTCAAAAAATCTCTGGATTCCATGCGAACATGTCCGATCAGCTATGACAAAATTGAAGTTGAGTATTTTTTCTTCCCAAAAGTAATTTTAAAAAATCCAACTGTTTCAGGGATATGTTTTCAAAACCCAAGTGCGGCTCTCAAATTCAAAGAATTGATGATCAGACTGTGGTTTCCTTCATTTCTCCCTCCTGGAATCCGATTTCATATTCCTATCAAGTACGAGAAATCTGAAATAGATATCTATCCGACTCTGACTTTTGGTAAACTCCATCTCAACATCAAAGATGCGAAAATCGACGGAAAACTTCTGGAAATTCTTACGGGTAAATTGAAAAACATACACGGAACAATTGAAGTCAATGCTATTGCCAATATCGATAAAGCAGGTCCAGCAAGTGGTGAACTTTTGGTTAAATCTAAGGACTTGGTGATTGGTCCGCAAAATATTTCAGGTCTTGCTGTTCCAAATCTTCCCCTTAGAAGTCTTTTAATCAAAGCTGAACTTGAAAGACCGAGATTGACTCTACTCGATGTCATTATTGGTGACGATAAAAGCCCGCTTAAGGCCAACATGAAAGGTGAAATCAAACTCAATATGAAACACGTTCCTTCAAGTGGTCTCGACATTGATGG
>SBGE01000131.1 GCA_006226755.1 Deltaproteobacteria bacterium
ATACCTGCCTGTAACCAAGGAAGGAAAAACCCCTACTGTTATGGATATGATTTCTAAGACACCAACAGCTAAAGTTGAAGAAGTTGTTAAAGAAGCACTCAAAGTTCATATGAGCAAAACTTATACTGAACTTAAAGAACTTTGTGAGTACGGTTCTTCTGATAACTACTATGTTTATGAAAATCTTCTGACTCATATTCAAAGAACTGATGAAGGATGGCCGGCATCAAATGACAATATGGACATTCTTTTGAAAACTACACTCGTTGGGAATATGGCACTTATCAGAAGTCTTGATTACCAAAGTAAGGCAGAAGCGAGCCGAGGTATCGCTTCCGTCAATAATCAAGTTTACTATGATGATGAAGTCCTCGACCGAATGAATGCAGATTGGTCAAAGGACTATTTCGATTCGATGGTAAGCAACCGCTAAGATCCTAACAGGCCTTTCACTCAAAAACATAAAGTCGGTTACGACTCGAGAGAAAGGCCAACTTACCTTCTGAGACTTGGGAGTCACCAAACACTGCTGAAGTGACATGACCAAGATCAAATCTTTCAACTTCTCTAAGATTCACTTTATCAACGAAATATACCGTTTTTCCTGCTGTTGTTACAACATAGTGATTTTTCCAATCTTCGATAGAAGAAATTGAAAACTCTGAAATCTTTCGTTTAAAAATCTGCTTCAATCCGCGATTCAGAAGAACTAGCTCTCCATCCTGGGTTCCAATCAATAACCCCCCCTCAGTGACCAAAGGCGAGCGAGATGGAGTCAATGGAACCGTCTGAAGAAGGGCCCCAGTTTGAGCATTCAAAACATTTAACTCTGAACTTAGAGAACTGATATACAGTCTGTCACCACTGATAACAGGAGTCATATCAACATCGACAAATTTACTCCCATTTGAAATCTTTTTCTCCCAAAGTAGTATTCCGTCTTCAACACCAAAACTGGCGATAAAGCCGTCTGCAAATCCAACATAGAGTTTGTTTTGATAAACAACAGGAGTAGAGACTCTTTGAAGAGTCGTCAAATAAGGAACTGATCTTTTATAGGCCCAAAGGATTTTTCCTGTTCTCACATCAAGACAAAAAATCTTGTGATTTCTCAAGTGGAAAAACATTCTCCCACCGAAAATAACAGGAGGAGATTCTACTGAAGCATCGAGATCTACGGAAAATTTCAATTTTCCTGTCAAGTAATGTCTTGAAAAGACCCTCCCCTCAACATTTCCATAAATTATTTGGTCTTTATAAGGAATCGGTCTCGAATGATAGCTTCCATTTTCTTTCATCGACCATACTTTACGTCCATTAGAAAGCTGGTAGGCCATCATTGAACCGGTATTCTTACCGACAAAAACCATCCCTTCGTGAATCAAAGGAGAATTCAAAGCTATGGGAAGATTTCCAGTCTCATGAACCGGATCGAGGTTCTTAATCCAGATGGGGTGAAAATTGGCCTTTGGATTTTGTGGAGGTTGAATCTCAAAAAAACTCCCTACGGTCTCAACCTGTGCACATGACTGGAAAAGACCGAGGAACACTAAAAATGCAATCAAACGCATATTTTTACATCTCACTTAGGTAAAGCTTAGCTAGCTTTGCAAACTCATCCTGAGCTAGATTGTTGAGAACATACTCAAAGTTTACTTTGGCCTTGTCTTTTTGACCGATGGCCAGATAGAACCTTCCTAGGTCCAGGTAATTTTTGGCCTCCATCAATTTCACTTGTGATGAATTGACTTCTTCTAGAACACTAATGGCATTCTTATATTCACCGAGGTCTTCATAAACAACAGCAAGTCTGGTTCTTACCAAATAAGCTTGGACAGCATCCTTTGCCAGAGAAATTGTTTTCTCAAGAACGACTTTTGCTTCTTTATTGTTTCCTCTGGCCATCAATTGATCAGCAACCAATAGGTCTGTTGTAAACAGACCTTGAAAACCAGAGAGGTCTTTATGAAGTTTTGTATGAGCAGCTAAAAGAGCAGCGGCATCAGACTTTTTCTCAACAAATTCTTTAAGGGCCGATTCAGAAAACTTGTAAACCACTCCAGACTTTTCATTATTGGATGATTCTTTTTGAATTTGATAAACACCCCATCCAATAACGGCCAAAACAATGACTGCAATCAGACCCAAGGCCAGTGATTTATGTTCAGCAATCCACTCCCCGATCTCTGTTTGTTTGAGTTGATCATCTAGAGCAGTGTTCACCATATTTTGTTGTGCTTGAGTTGGGTTTTTTGTCGCCATTTGTTCCTCAGTAAGAAAGTAGATTTTAGAGCTGTTCAATTCTAGAAACTCGACCTTAAGTTGTCAAAAATAGAGCACTTGGGTACAATTTAAAGTATCATGATGATTCTATAACGCTTTACAACAAGGACAGTTATGAAAGCACGCCATTGGTTCATCTTTTGCGCTTTGCTAAGTCTTATCACGCAATCATATGCGATGGATCGTAGAGGTCGATTGGGAGCCGGTTTCACCAATCAGCTCCAAAATGGACTTCCCGCCGTTTCATTCAAACTTCAGAAATCGAAAAGCTTTGCTTTTGGTGGAGTCTTTGGAATTAACACTGATGCTTCCTCAGGAGGCAGCGGCGGCGGAGTCAAATTCTATAGAAATATATTTGAAGAGCCTCAACTTAATTTTTACGCATCAAGTCTTATTGGCTTTATCAGTCAAAAAAGATCTGCCGGTGACCAATCTGGCTTCCAAGTTGATTTAACCATGGGCTCGGAGTTCAGCTTTGCAGGACTGAGCTCTCTTGGCTTTTCAGTTGAATTTGGAGTTTCACTCAATAAAGTCGATGAGTTTGTCGTCGAAACCGTGGGACATAATTTTATTGTAGCAGGAGCACATTTCTACCTCTGATATGAAAAAAATGAACTCCCTTTCCATTCTTTGGCTAACACTTCTTCTGGTCATAGCACCCGTCAGCAAATCATATTCTCAAGCTCCTACCCCTGGAGATCTTAATGCCATTGAGGACGATGACCTGAATATTGGCGGCGATATTTTTTCAGACTTCAATGAATCATTGGATGAGGCCCAAGTTGTAGAAGATGAAAGATTCTATCGCTATGGACGCTTTTTTTCATTTTCCTTGATGTTTGGACTTACAACTTTTGATGGAAACAGAGGTTCGGCCTATGAGAATGATCCTCCGACATATGGATTAGGGATCAACTGGTTTACAGACTTTCAAACGGCATTTGGATTAGGATTTGAATATTCCAAGCATCACATGTTTTTTGGAGAGGCCACAGAAGGATTTAATCCCAACGCTGTAGGCTTTGTTGATGTAAACATGCTTCGAGTTTACTTTTCATATCGTTATTACATCGACACTTCAAACCTTGGAACAGCTATCACTTATTCAAATCCTTACTTCACAGGAAGAATGGAGTACTGGTATGTGACCAATAAGTTCGTCGATCAATCTGAACTTGGCAACGATACAGGCGGTGGATTCGGATTTGGAGTTGGTTTTGGTCTAGAATTTCCTATTAAGTTGAAAGAAAGTTATCTAGGCGTTGAATTTCTCTTTCACTCAGTCAATTTCCATGACAAATTCACACAGACCTATGCCCCGATTGAAGGCGGGACTACCGGATTCGAAGACCTGACAGGTAATGTCTATACAACCATTTTAAGCTACGTCATTAGTTGGTGATCCATGAAAGTTGTTGGGCTCTCCGCTTTTTTTCACGATAGTGCAGTCGCGCTCGTTGAAAATGGAGAAATTCTATCAGCTCTTCAAGAAGAAAGATTTTCAAGACTCAAACACGATCATCGTTTTCCAGAAAAGGCCTTAAAAGAATGTCTTAATCTAGGCAATATTGATTGCTTGGATGAAGTTGATTGTGTGGTTTATTATGAAAAACCATTCCTTACTTTTGAAAGATTACTTCAAACTCATATGGAAAACGCTCCGGCTTCTTTGCCCTCTTTTCTTGAAGGTATGCCTGTTTGGTTGCAGCAGAAGCTTTACTTGAAATCCAAACTCAAAAAGGTTCTAAGAAACAGATTTAGCAAATCAAAAAAGACTCCAGAGCTCTTTTTTGTCGAACATCACCACGCCCATGCTGGAGCTGCCTTCTACCCTTCACCATTTGAAGAAGCTGCAGTTCTTTGCCTAGATGGAGTTGGAGAATGGGCCACGACTTCTGCCTGGTCCGGAAAAAGTAACCATCTATCTCCTCTTTTTGAAATACATTTCCCTCACAGTTTAGGTTTATTGTATTCGGCCTTTACCCAATACCTGGGATTCAAGGTGAATAATGGCGAATACAAGCTCATGGGACTTTCAAGTTATGGAGAGCCCATATATACAAAACTCATTAAAGAAAATCTGATCCATATAAAATCAGATGGTTCCTTCCGTTTGAATCTCGAATATTTCGACTTTCATACCGGCACTCAAATGATCAATGGTAAATTTGCTGAACTATTCAAGACTCCTCCATTGAAAAATGAATCTGAATATCAAAAAATCCATATGGATATAGCCGCCTCCATCCAGGCCGTAACGGAAGAAGTTGTTTTCAAATTGGCCGATGAGCTTCATCGTCTTACTGGACAGAAAAATTTATGTCTTGCTGGAGGAGTCGCACTTAACTGCGTAGCAAACGGCAAATTACTAAGACGTGGTCCATTTGAAAACATTTGGATACAACCCGCTGCGGGCGATGCTGGTAGTGCTGTAGGTTCTGCACTGGTCATAACTCATGAGAAGTTTAATATTCCGAGGATTGTAAGTCCAAAAGATTCAATGAAGGGTTCATATCTTGGAAATGAGAATCACGATGTCTCCATGACTATTGGAAAACAATATCCTGAGAATGAACTTCTTGAACGAGTGACTGACTTAATGATTGAAGGCAAAGTCATCGGCTGGCATTCTGGAAAAATGGAATTTGGACCTCGAGCTCTTGGTTCTCGTTCAATCTTGGCGGATCCAAGAAATACTGAAATGCAAAAACGTCTCAATATGAAAATCAAAAAAAGAGAAAGTTTTAGACCATTCGCTGCTTCTCTTTTAGAAGAGGATGCTAAAGATTTTTTTGAGAAAGGTCATCGAAGTCCCTATATGCTTTTGGTAGAAGAAGTCAAAAAATCCAGACGTACGATGGAGAACAAGGAGAACATTCAATCCACATCGCAGATCAACTCAATTCGTAGTGATATTCCAGCCGTCACTCATGTTGATTTCAGCTGCAGAACTCAGACTGTCGATGGAGAATGGAATCCCAAGTACCAAAAGCTCATCAAGAAATTCAAAGAAAAAACAGGCATTGGTCTTATTATAAATACAAGTTTCAATGTTCGAGGCGAACCAATTGTTGAAAGCCAAAAGGATGCTCTGAGATGTTTCATCAACACAGATATGGATGTGTTGGTTCTAGAAGATAGAATTATCATGAAAGAAGATATAAAAGGACTTGAAATCGAAGCCCCTTCACTTGGAGACCTTGACGATCTTTTTGGAAACAAAAAGCAAAAGATTTCCTTCTGGCAACCTGTTCTGATGTCACTTGGACTTCTCTTTTTTCTTTTCTTCTCCAAAGCTCCGCTGGGATCGATGTACGTCCTTCCTCTACTTCCCCTTTTCATGTACATCACTCCCCATGGAAGACGGGCCTTGCAACTAGTGTCCCTCGCTCTGGTAATTATTTTGGATAAAGTTTTCAATCTTCTTTTAAAGGTTGTTCTTTTCTTCTTTTATTTTATTGTTTTAACCCCTTGGTCTCTTCTTTATAGGTTGATCAAGAAGCCGACTCAGTTTCACCCCTTTAAAAAAGAAGCTGACAGCTATATGATTAAAAGAGAAGAAACGAACTCAATGTGGAGCAAGCCCTTCTAATGGAATTTTTAAAAGATCTTTGGGATTTCATGAAAGTGAGAAAAAAATATTGGCTAACTCCAATAGTTCTCACTTTGTTATTGGTCGCGGTATTGGCGATTTTTGGTCAGGGGCAAACAGTTGCCCCCTTCATCTACACGATTTTTTAGAAGTTACTGATTTCTCCCCTTCAAATGTAAATCAAGATGATTTAATGTCGGAAGGTAAAGGAAGTTACTTACCTTTTGAAACTTGGCCGTTTCAAAGTATCCAGAGCCTCCAATCACAAGTTCGACGTTTTTCTTAACGTGCTTCAAGCAGGTCGAAATATAATTGGTCAAAAACTCTGGATCAGAAGTAGATTCAACATATGTCGTTCCAAGTATGATTTCAGTTGCACCTATTGACAAAGATGCTTCCACCAATGCTTCAGCGGGCATGTTAGCACCCAAGTAAAAAAAGTTTTTGTTGTAATTGAGACAAAGGAGAGAGGCCAATAGGATTCCAAACTCATGGAAATCTTTTTCAGGAGTGGCCAGTACGAATAGATCTTTCGATCTATTTTTTTCTTCATAGGAACGATAAATAAACTGTCCCAAATGGAATTTAATAACACTCGAAAGAGCGTGTTCTTGAGCGATGGTCAAACTTCCTTCATGAACTTTTTGTCCTACCGCCACTAATAATGGACTTATCACCTTTAGTGCGAGGTCCTTTGGAGACAGTGTCATTTTAAGATTGTAGAGCTCATGTGAGACGACATCCAATCGGTACTTTTCCAAGGCCAACAACAAATGATTAAGTGATTTTTTAGCTTGTTCTGGGTTGCTACTCAGATTGATCTTTGAAGACAAATGACTATCTGTCATTCCGTAAGTTTCAAGAAGTTCATCCAATTCATCCATCGATTTATTGGCTATTGAACTAATATTGTGCCCAAGAGAACAGAGATCATTCAGTGCCTTAAGTTTTCTAACATCATCCTCACTATAAATTCTTCGACCAGATTCTGTTCGGGATGGTGTTACGACTTGATAACGCTTTTCCCAAGTTCGAAGAGTGTGGACTGAGACACCTGTTAAATTTGAAGCGACCTGAATATTGAAATCTTTCATAGCAATCTCCTTGACCTCATATTACATCAGTCTGGAGTTTTGTCTAACTTTGAAAAAATCACAAGTTATTGATATTATTGACAACAACTAAAATGACTAGCTTTGAGTAGGATTTGACTAAGTTAAAAATGGGCCGGTGACTAGGCCGGCCCAGATTATTTAATTTGGAGTCGTTTTGATTTTTTTCATTCTCTTCTCGAGATCTGTACCTGTTCTGAAAACAAGATGGACTGGTGTATTTACCAATTCAAATTCTCTTCGAAGATTATTTTGTAGATATCTTCTATAGTTCTCAGGAATACCTCTCGAACGGTTGGAAAACAGCAAAAATGTTGGAGGATCAGATTTCACCATAGAGGCGTACTTGATTTTGAGTCTTCTTCCACCACTCTTTTTGACAACTACCGGGTTTCTCTCAACGAGTTCAAAAACAGCGCGATTAAGAACGCCTGTCGGAATGGAAAGCCTTCTTACCAAAACAGTTTTCTTCAATGAACCTTTCAGTCTTTTGATACCTGTTCCCGTCTTTGCTGATATTGGAATTACGTCACAGAAAGTGAGCCATGGAATTTTATATCTCAAATCTTCCATCCATTCATTCCGATCTTCATCGGTCTTGAGCTTGGCCTTCATCAGATCCATCTTATTCATACAAATAATGATAGACTTGCCTTTCTCAAGAGCAATATCCATCAAACGTCTGTCCTGGTGAGAGATACCTTTTGTAGCATCAATCATGAAAACAACTATATCTGATTCTGTAATACAACGAAGTGATCTAAAAACAGACTGCGCCTCAACAGTTCCTTCAACAGAATTTTTTCGCCTGATACCAGCAGTATCAACCAAATGCATAGATCTCCAGAAAGAGCCTTCATTCTCTTGCTCTTCAACAACTTCAACAGTCTCTCCGGTTTCCTCATCATTAAAAAGGACTTCTTTGGTTTTATCTAGGTCATCATTTTCTTCTGGTTGATATTCAAATTCCATTTCTTCATCATCTGAGATGTTTTCATCTCCTTCTTCAAAAGAATAGGCTTCCATCATGCTTTCAAAAGTCTTCTGATTGTTTTTTCTGAAGTCTTCATAACTTTTCAAAAGCAATCCATCATTTTTTGAAAATCTTTGATCTTCTTCGAGAAGCTTGGCCTCTTTACCAAAATAAATATCAAAAAATCCTTCAATAGGATCAACTGTTGTTCCAGGAATGTCTGAAACGAGTGCTCTTTCACTTCCTAACAATCTATTTAGTAGAGTCGATTTACCTGCGTTTGGAGCTCCAATCAGGGCAATTCTTCCAACAACTTCTTCCCTTGGAGTCACACCTTTTTGAAGGTCAGGTCCCAAGCTATTCTTGTTTTCAAATGCACAAATTTCTTCGTGAATCTTCTCTCTTAACGTTTCAATACCAAGACCATGAGCAGACGAGCATACAAACATTTCATCTGGATTAACTCCAAGAGAATAAAAATCTGCTTCCTCACCTGCTTGAGCATCACTGTCATATTTGTTGATGATCAACCAATATGGTTTCTTCATTCCACGGATCGAATTAGCAATGACTTCATCAAATGGAAGCGCTCCTTCTCGGACATCTACAACAAAGAGAACCAAGTCAGATTCTTCAATCGCCTGACGAGCGTGATTGGTCATGATGTTAAAGAATTTATTCCCATTCATTTCACTCTTTGCACCGGTACTTTCATCGATCTTCTCGGGATAAAAACCTCCTGTATCAACAAGAATGGCATCTCTAGGTTCTTCAGTACCTAGATCATTGAATGTGGCAATCCCATAGTGACGGTCCCTGGTCACACCAGGCATGTCATGGGTAATGGCCTTGTGTTGTCTCTTCATAAGTCGATTGAACAAGGAACTTTTTCCTACGTTCGGTCGACCAATGATGGAGATGACCATGTTTCTAGTTGGTTTCATTTTTTCCTCCACACTCTGGCCGAGTTCTTCGCTCGTGGCAGTCCCAGTTCTTCAAGAACAAAGTTGTTTTTGAACCATTTTGGAGTCACCTTGACGTGAAGGTTCAAGTGAACTTCTCCCCCCGTCATGGCAGCGATTTTCTTTCTGGATCTCATCCCAATTTCCTTGATCATCGATCCTTTTGAACCAACGACAATAGCTCTCTGGCTCGGTCTGTTTACTAGAATAGAAGCAGAAATATGAGAAGAAATCTTGTTTTTATCTTCTTTGTCTCTGATGTCTTTATACTCATCAATAACAACGGCCACTTCGTAAGGGATTTCATCTTTAAGAAGGTTGAAAGCTTGCTCTCTGATGTATTCAGTTGCGAAGAATCTCTGATTTTTGTTCGAAACTTCTCCACGTGGGTAAAGGTGTGGTCCAAACTGGGCCTCATCACATAGAGCACCAGTAAGTAGGTGAACGTTATCACCTGTTTTGGTTGAAATAACAAAGTACTTATCAATTGTAGGCATAAGTTCTTTTGCCTTTTCAATCGCCTCTTTCAACGGAAGTTCTTCTGCATTTTCCACTCTATCAGCTTTGGTAAACACAACCCAAGTTTTCCCCAGTTGAAAATCACCTAGGTTTTCCTTGTATTCTGCAAACTGCTTCATAATTGGTTGAGTAAGTTCAACCAAAAGGAGATTCAAATCAGAACCTTCTGTTCCTTCAAGTGCTTGCTCATTAATTCTTTTGTTTAGTTCCTGGCTAGACTTGTGTAGTCCCGGAGTGTCGACAAGAATAATTTCAGTTCTATCTACTGTAAAAATACAATTGAATCTGTTTCTCGTCGTCTGTGGTTTGTTGGTCACAATACTGAGATCCATTCCCAAAAGGTAATTAATCAAAGAACTTTTTCCAACGTTTGGTGCGCCAAGAACAGAAGCAATAATTGATTTGTTTTCTGGATGTTGAGTTTCAAGTAACATAATCCCCTCACTCGTTATGTTTTTCTAAATTTTCTATTAAGTTTTCTTTCAAGGCCTTTTGGGCCAACATTCTTTGTGCTTTCTTTTTTGAAGAGTCTCGAAGAGTCGCTATGCTCTGATCTAATATTCGAAGCTCTACTTCAAACGACTGATCATCTAGTTGAATGGCCTTATACTCTGGAAGGACTTTATATTTGGCCATCGTCAGTTCCTGAAGTCTGGATTTAGCATCAAACTCAGAAAGTTTTTCAAGTTTGATGAATCGTTCACCCTTTTCAGTTCTCCATGATTCCAAAAGAGAAAAGAATGCTTTTTCTGCGGAGTCAAATCCACCTTCTCTATATATAGCTCCAAGCATCGCCTCAAAGGAGTCTGCCAAGAGGGCCTTCTTCTCATGTCCATTGTTTTTAAGCTCACCCTTACCCATCAAAAGGCAGTGGCCAAGACCTAAAAATTTTGAAAGTTCAGCAAAGCTCTGCCCATTAACCAGAGACGATCTGAATTTTGATAACTCTCCTTCAGAAAGTTCAGGAAATTCATCCATCAGATAATGACTGACGAGGAGACCCAAGATTGCGTCTCCTAAGTATTCAAGTTTTTCGTTGCTCTTAAGGTTGAGTTCTTTGAACTCATGAACAAAAGATGTATGCGTGAGCGCTTCAAGAAGAAACATTTCATTCTTGAAAGTGTAATTTAAGAGTTTTTGAGGATGGCCTAAGTTTGGATGAGTGCGAAGGAATTGTAGCAATTCTTGACCACTGTTCAGCGTCAATGAGCCCTGCGAAATGGCATCATAAAGATCGGCCGTTAATGGTCGTAATAAGGTCGTCTGCTGCAAAATTGCACTCACTTCTATTCAGTTTTCAGGTCGTTAGATTACGTATCACCACTCTGCGCCAAATGGCAAGTCCTGCCCCAAGACTTGTTAAATTTTCAGGGCTCTATTAAACTGCTAATTCTCCGAACCTTTAACCCTAGGAAATGTGTTTACATGACTTCCAAAAAGCCAAATCAGCCAGTAATAGCTCGAGATATCAATGACTTGGACCTACTTAACCTGCAATCTAAATTTTTCAGTGAACTCAAAAAGGCCGGTCGTAGCCCTAATACACTTAAGAACTATAAAACTGACCTTGATTGCTTCAATCAATACCTGAAAGATGTCCAAAAAAGCCTGGATATCAAAAACTTTTCAATTCCTCAGGTTCAGCAATACGGAAATTATCTTGAGAATCGATATAACTCAGACAATAGCCGTAGAAGAAGAGTTCAAGCACTCCGAATGTTCTTTGATTTTTTGGTTCAAAGAGAAGTCTTCCCAACCAATCCAGTAAGAAAGATTCCAACCTCTCCAAAATTTCTTGATATCCCAAGACCTACGCCATTTGTAGACGTCAAAACCCTTTGGGAATATCTACTTGATGAGGCCAATACCAAGAATAAAATCAACCGACTTCTCGCCCTTAGAAATCAGATTTCACTGCTTCTGATTTTTGGAGGCGGACTCAAAGTCAGTGATATGGCAAAACTAAAAACTTCGAGAATCTTCATCGATAAAAAAGAAGGTCCAAGGGTCATGATCGAGCACCCTAAAAGGGACTCTTATACCATTCCATTACCTCCGGTCTTCACCGAGATCTATGAACTCTATATCAAGGAACTCGAGGCCATGAAAAAGCGCTCTGGTATCGAGTTTGAAGAACTTCTCTTCAATGCCAATCCTTATAGAATTCTCTCTGGTGGACTCTCTCCAAGAGGTCTTGAGATTATCTTTGAAGATTTCAGAAAAAAGTTAATGATTACTTTGACTCCAAAATCTCTTCGTCAGGCCTGTATCTTCAAATGGCTACACCAAGGATACAGTGACAACCTGATCAAAGAATGGATGGGAGTAGCGCCTTCGTACAGTATGAAACTCTACAAAGAACACCTTCAAAACAATGCTTATAACGATACATTTTTGAAAGAGATCAGAGATCACTATTTGGAAAAATCGGTAGATAAAGAGTAATTAATCTTGCTCGGCTTTCTTTAACTCTTGCGGACGACGACCGACTGGTGCTCCTGTATCATGATCGAGATGCCAGCGGTCAACCAAGAGATCGTGATTATCAATTCGATAAAACTCAAGGTCCTTATCGAGTTCATCCAATCTAAATGACAATTCTTTTTGTAATCGAATTTGATCCTGCTTCTTGTGAAGAAGGAGTTCCATGGCACGTTCTTTTGCCTTACGGAGCTCAAGAATCTTTTTGTCGTATTCGGCGGCAGTCAAAACTTTTTGCTGATCAAAACTCCAAAGAAAATGATTCACTCGATTCAACTGATTAAAAAAATCACGTCTTCTTTTAAGAAGTACAACTCGATACTTACTGGCATCCTGAACACGACTATAGAGTTTTTTCGATTCAAAAACCAAAACTGTTCCACGTCGGAAATATTCTTTTTGGCCCCAACAAGGATAGATGTCCTTAACGTAGACAACAAAGTAACCATCTTCAACAGAACGAACAAAACCTTCACACTGGTCGTATTCTTTTTTCCTGGCAACTGTAAATCGAACCAAATCCCCTGCTCTAAAAAATTTGGTGTTTCCATTTTCAGAAGATACTTTCAGTATGTTGGCGGTTTGATCACGATCCGTTACACGTCCGGTAAAATAACCGTAATTCCGGTTACCGTCATAAAAAGAATCTTTCTCTTCCAGGATGATTTCTTTCAAACTTTTTTCGCCACTCACCATGGTAACGGTGTTGCTGTTTGCGAAAACAGAGCTTGAGCAAAACAATAGGGAAAGTGAAAGCAAGTATTTAACCATACTCATATTATGAACCAAATTGTCGTCCCGCGATAGGGTTGAAAAAAGGTGCAAATTCCCACCGTCATCGGTATAAAAAGGGAGTTTTGAACTTACCAACAGGGGAATCCTATGAAGTTTTTTATTGATACTGGAATGGTTGAAGAAATCAAAGATGCGGCAACGTGGGGAATTATAGATGGTGTAACTACCAACCCTTCATTGATTGCAAAAACCGGAAGAACACAAGCAGATGTCATCAAAGAAATCTGCAGTATCATCGACGGTCCAATCTCAGCAGAAGTTATTGCAACTGATACTGCAGGAATGCTTAAAGAGGCCGAAGAAATTGCCAAATGGCATGATAATGTCGTTATCAAACTTCCTCTAACTGTAGACGGGATCGCTGCTTGTAAAGGACTATCCGACCTTGGCGTAAAAACCAATGTGACTTTATGCTTTTCCCCTAACCAGGCGCTTCTAGCTGCTAAGGCCGGAGCAACCTATATTTCCCCTTTCATCGGTAGACTTGATGACAACGGACACGATGGAATGGCCTTGATTGAAGAAATCAGAACCATCTACGACAACTATGGCTACCAAACTCAAATTTTGGCGGCTTCCATCAGACACGCGACTCACGTTAGAGATGCTGCCCTAGTTGGAGCAGACGTTATTACAGCTCCTCATGGAGTCCTTAAAACCCTCTATAAACACCCTTTGACCGACAATGGACTAGAGGCCTTTCTTAAGGATCACGCCAATTCTCAAAAATAAGCGAGAATTATACTCAAATATTCTTGAGTAAAAAAATCAAGTAAATCCCTTAAGCGACTGGAATCCCAGTCGCTTTTATTTTTGACCATTTTTTTCAAGTTTTTCCTAAAACCCGACCAAAATATCCCGATCAGGTTTATAGCAGACATTTTTGCTCAGTCTGCGATGAGGAGAATTTTTGAAGAACCTGATCCCTATCGCCCTATTCATGATTCTTTTGGTTTCTTGTAACCAAGAGAGCAGTGGTCCAAAAAGAGTGACCCTGGGGGGTGGAAACCCTTTTCAAAATATGACGATTCGTTGGGGAGCAGGGGCCCTTTCCTCACCTCTTAATCTGGGGACTTCACAAAGTTTTTTGAATGACTTTCAGGCGCAGGGGGCCTTTGATGGAAATGGTCGCCATCCTTTTGAAAGAATGG
Organism: Deltaproteobacteria bacterium; assembly: GCA_006226755.1. Lineage (GTDB taxonomy): Bacteria > Bdellovibrionota > Bacteriovoracia > Bacteriovoracales > Bacteriovoracaceae > M0603. Next base: position 13,869 of record SBGE01000131.1, read on the forward strand.
CCAAAGAATGGGACGATGCTTTCACGGATATCGATTTTCTAGTTGAGACTAATAGTGCTGATCTGGCCGATCCAGGTTATACCGATCTCAACCAATATCGAGATTCAACTTTTGGCATCTACAAATCCACCAATTGGTTTCCTCAAGTCAGTAGTTCTGCCCTGGCCATCACTCAATTTTTTGGACTTCGAAAAATTGATAGCAATGGCAAAGAGTATCTTGAACTAACCCACGCAGATATCATTTTTAATTATCGAGATTGGACCTTCTCTTTGGATCCAAACGATATTGGAAGCTATGATCTGATGACTGTTGCCCTTCACGAAATGGGTCACTTCCTAGGTCTACCCCATGAAGACAACTGGGCCACTTTAGCGGTCATGCAGCCTTATCTCTCAAAATTTGAATCTCATAGAACTCCTTATTCAGCTGATGTGAACGCGTTAATGGACCTTTATCAAGACGTCAGCTCAGCTCCGCTTATCATGGAAAAGTCAGCTTTCTCTGGTGGTCATCGTGATCAAAGTGAAGAAATCGGTGGATATTATGAGCTTCGTGCTGATGGCGAGTGTCGTCATTATGTCCAAGGCGAATTAATTGACGTCCATAGTGTAAAACTGTCCAAATAGACCTATCTGACACGTTTTCAACCCTTCTTTCACTCATCTATAATATTCCTTTAAAGGACGAGTGATGAGTACTGAGAAATTCAAAGAAATGAAAGTTACGGCCAAGGGTGAAGAACGCGCCTTTGTTGATTTCAAAGAGTGGAAGAATTTGTGGTTCAATACAGGAACTCTTTGCAATCTCGAATGTACCAATTGCTATATTGAATCCAGTCCAAAAAACGATCAGCTCAGCTACATCACAACAGATGATGTGACTCCTTATCTAAAAGAAATAAAAGAGAATCATTGGGACATTCAAACCATTGGCTTCACTGGTGGAGAACCATTTCTAAATCCCAACATGATTAATATATTGAGTTCTGTTCTTGAAGCTGGCTTTAATGCTTTGGTGTTAACCAATGCTTATAATGTCATCAAGCGCTGGGAAAAACCTCTCCTTGAACTCAAAGACCAATACGGAGATAAACTTCGCCTACGAATCTCACTTGATCACTACACTGCTAGAGTTCATGAACAAGAAAGAGGAAAAGGGACATTTGATAAGACACTTCAAAGTTTGAAGTGGCTTTTTGATTCTGGCTTTTCACTTTCTGTTGCAGGTCGTTCTCTCATAAATGAAAGCACCCAAGTCGCGACTGAAGGATATCAGAATCTTCTCAAAGTTCATGGGATTGACATTGATCTGGCCAGCGACAAACTCGTGGTCTTTCCAGAGATGAAAACAGAAAAAGATGTACCAGAAATCACAACTGCTTGCTGGGGAATTTTAAACAAAAGACCAGATGATCAGATGTGTGCCTCTGAACGTATGATCGTGAAGAAAAAAGGGCAAGAGCGAGCAGTTGTTCAACCTTGTACTCTCCTTGCTTATGATCAACAATTTGAAATGGGACAGACTTTAAAAGACTCTATGAAGCCGGTTTATCTCAACCATCGCTTCTGTGCTGAATTTTGTGTGCTGGGCGGAGCGAGCTGCTCCTCTACGAATTAATCGTTATTTTTGATAAAAAGTCTGGGTGGATTATTGTTGTTTGGTTCCATCACCCAAATTGGATGACTAGGTAAAGGTTGTCCATTCATTTCTGCCATATAATAATCGAGAACTCGTTGAGTACCTATCCCATCCATACCTTGATATTCTTCTGTTATATCAAAACCACCATTGGTACAGGTAAAATACTTATCTCCAAGTGATGCTCCTGAACAATAAGAATCGATATCATAAAAGGCGGTTCCAACAAGCTTAGTGCCAACTGAATTATTCCCTTCAAATCGATAGACATCAAAATTTGTACCTGCATCAATGACTGAACAATGATCTGCTCCAGCAATGACAAGAACTGTTGGTGAAGTATAACTAGTAACTTTAATCATAGAAGATTCATCGAAGTCTATTCTTAGATAGTCAGCAGGTCCTGCTGTTCCTGTTGGCATACTTGTTCCAGTTAATGTCACGATGGTATCGGTTCCATCGAAAAAACATGCCGAAGCTAATGTTGTCACTTGAGTTAAGTACCTAAATGGATCGAGCATATAATAGTTGCTAGAGCTCACATTCCCACCGCTATCAGACCCTACCACGGCTCCCCATGTAGCGGGGATTGCCCCGGGAATATCCTTGGTAACTCTTCCTTCTGAAACGGTTTTATCAATTGGTCCTTCATTGACCCCGACAATTCCTCCAACATAAGTTGCACTTTTAACCCTTAAATCGCCATAACCGGAGTAAGCGGCATTAGTAATTGTTCCTAAGGATGTCGATCCACCGTCATAAAGATTCTTTCCAGCAATCCCTCCAACAGCATCAAAATATTCGGTACCATTATCCATGACTTTACTTCCACTCATCACTTGATCCATGTTTCCGAAATTTTCACCGACAACTCCACCTGCTCTTTGTGAAGCTGGACTTGAAGGAATAAGTTCCACAAAGGATTTTGCTTTCAAAATCTGCCCAGACTTATTCGAAGCATATATGTTTTTTCCAGCGACTCCACCTACTTGGTTATATCCTTTAACAACTCCTGAGACATGAACACTCTTTATAACTCCATTCTCTCCATTAATACCTGCGATAAGACCGACTCCAGTCGAACCTTCAACATGAGCCCCCAGAACTGATACGTCATAAATCAGTCCTTGATTGACTCCAACCAATGCTCCTTGGGTGTTATATCCAGAACTCAGATTCTGAAAACCTGCAATTGTTAAATCCGAGATTTTGGCACTAGACGTGGTATCTTTAAAAATTCCGTAAGTCGTATTTGTTGCAGAAATGGCACCACCAAATAGAGTATAATCATCTCCCCAAAACTCTCCAGAGAAAGCTGCGGGAGCATCAGAGTCGAGATAACCAAATAGAGAAAAATTCTCAGCTACACGATAAATCTTATTAACATTGCTCTTTATTTGTTTCATCTGATCAACGTTACAGATTCTAATGGCATTGTCGTAGTTAGCCCCTCTTCCAGCCGTAATCTGATCAGGAACGGAAGCGAGATTAATTGCCTGCTCACACTCTAAATCCTGTCTGGCAAGTCTAGGAATATCTCCGCTTATATGTGTCCAAACTGTAGCAAAATCAAAGCTGCCAAAAGCATTAGGATGCGAGGCATTCTTGAAATCGGCCCAAGGTATGGGTGTTCCATTATGACCACCAAGAGAACCAGCGTTGTTAATACTATATTCTGACTGCGTATAGTTTTGATTGTTCGCTCCAGTAAGCATTGTTGTTGAAGTGGTCATCCCCGCATATGTACCAATCCGACAGCTTGCCAGATTATCCAGCTTACACTGGTGAGAAATTGATCCCATAAAATAGTTGTATCGTGTTTCTCCAAGGTTTGTATTTCCGACAATTCCTCCAAGAAAGACATTACCTGGATCAGTTCCTTGAAGATTAAAGTCAGATTCTAAGTGAGCAAAAACATATGAATTTGTAATGATGTGAGTTGCAGTAGAACCAGCTCCAGCAATACCTCCAATTTGACTTCCACCTTTTATAGAACCTTGAACAACGGCCTTATTAATAGTTGATTGAGATTTTCCAGCAATCCCTCCCACATAAGTACCGGGCGCACAACAATCAGGTCGCGATTCAACTCGTCCAAAGAAATCGACGTCTGTAAAACTTCCTCCAGATGTAGATCCTACTATCCCACCAACATAGCTTCCTCGCCCCTCAACTTCAGTATCATAAGCATAAATATTTGATACAATGCAGCCGTTTGACTGCCCTAAAAGCCCGCCAGCATAAGCATTTCCATTACCGTCGTCCTCGCCTTCAATCCTAGTGTCTTCAATAAAGATCATATCAACTGTTGAATTAGTACAGTAACCCGCCAATGCTCCTAAAGATGAATTGACTCCAAACTCTGATCCAATAATAGAGATGTTCTTTACTGTTGCTCCAGAAAGAGTATAGAAGAGTCCAGATCCCTGAAGCCCTCCGTTTCGAATTCTGGCAAATTTAATTGCATGCCCACGCCCATCAAAAGTTCCTGTAAACAAGAACTGCGAACCAATCGGCATACAAGGAGGATTTGAAGCAGGATCAATCCCGCCACCTATCGGATTCATATTGACCGCAATCCCATACATAGGACAGTTTGAATTCGTTGCGAGATTAAAATCTAAATCATTAACTAACTCAAAACTTTTACCCATTAGGACGGAATCATTATCAATATTATTGAACTGGTTAGCATTACAAATGAGATAAGGTCTTCCAGGAGTTCCATCCCCACCCGCAAAGCGTCCATAAATTCTCTCAGCAGTACAAACATCTACTTCATGAGATGGAATAATAATCCCAAACTTAATTGCACTACCATCATTTATAAACGAACCTGTTTGAGCAGCTGCAGTTCCACCTGAAGCTGTACATGTAGATGAATCTACAATTTTTCCATCTATGATTGCGTTACTTCCATTTATACAAAGAACTGCGGAATTATTACAAGTTGTTAAATCTACAGCAGTGTTTGGTTGCCCTTGGGCCATTACACAAGTATTACCACTATGAGGAATAACCCTAGCTCCGGGGGAGCCTCCTGAAATTCCATCGAGAAAAACAAACTCTCGAAAACCAAAAGGATCTCCTGTTGTGGGATTTGCCGTAGCATCGCAATCAACAGAGCCAATATATCCTTTTACAGAATATTGAAAAGGCGCAATCCCATCTCCTACAGGTAAATTGGCAAAGACTGTATCAGACTGAAAACCATCAGTTGCATTTGCTGCCACACAATTTGAAACCAGTCGACCACCTACGGAGCCCGGACCAAACTCATTAACAACTATCTGATATGAACTATAAAATCCTCTTATACAATTGGCCCAATCAGTTTCATCGGCTGGACCATTTACATCCTGACAGTTGATAATTCTTCCTGGCGGAAAAAAGTGAAGTTGCTCAGTCGTATTTACGGTCACAGTATTAACAGGACCAAACTGTCCGAGTGCACATTTTGAATTTGTTAAATCAAAAACAACTTCTGGTGTCGAACCAGAATCAATTAAAACTGATTTAAAATCACAGATAGTCTTTCCTGCTAAGGGGGCAGCAATACCTGCTCCTCCCCATGCGGTTACATAGAAATTCCATTGTCCGAGACTAAGATCAATCTCGACAGGAGCAAGGCTAACAATTTTTCCGAAAGCCTCGCCGTTTGTGAGGTTTTTTCCCCAAAGCATGGCCTCACCATCGGCTGCAAACATTGCACCGATACTGAACTTCAGTTGAGTTTCTTTTTTTCCAGGTCTGGCACAACTTGAAAGAAGAACCATTAAGGCGATGAATAGAAAGCTTTGAAGACTTCGCATGCCTGTATTTTATCGTCATAATGAGGCAGAACATTTAACTGCTTGAATACACAAAAATTTACAAACTTTTTGAACTAAAAATCGCCCGAGAATACAGGCATTTTAGGCAAGGTAACCCATTGAAAAAATATGAACGCTTATTGAGTGCTCTGAATCCCCGAATAACCTCAAAAAACATTATTTCTTAAGGCTGTCTTAAGCCCTTTGAATAAGGCAAAGTCTTCATTTTTCCCCCGAGAAACCAACCTTTTCAATCAAGCTCTCTCAGCAAATTCCGATAAAATTCAAAGGATCATATAGCCATTTCTGAGAGAGAGCATGCAGGAATTTTTTAAATCCAAAAAAGTACTGATCTTTGGGGGAACCAGTTCCACCAGGGCCTATCTTCGAACAGTTTTCAAAGAGCTGGGAGTCGAAGGAAGTTCTATTTTTTCTGCAATGGAATACTCTCAAGCGATGGAAACGGTTAAAGAGAAACAACCAGAAATCATGTTTCTCGATTTCAAAGTCTCCAACAAAACTTGCCTTCCACTCATCGATGAACATGTAAAAATTTATCCCAATAGATTTGAAACTCTCGTTCTCACCATGGGCCTAGGTGGAATTTTTCCAGATCATTCTTCTTCAAAAGACAAAGGCTCAGATATCTTTATTCAAAAACCAATTTCACAAGAATTGATAAGTACCAGTCTCAAAAACTGGTATGAATACAGATTGAACCATCTTCCAAATATAAAAGCTCTTGGCGCAGTAAAAGAAAAATACAATCAGAATGATATCAATTCTACTTTTCAACTGATTGAACATTGCTTGCTTGAAGGCCTCTATGAACCCGAACTCTTTTTCATCAAGGGAAAAATTTTGATAGAGAATGGGAAAAAAGACGAAGCCTTAGAAGTTTTTCATCAGGGCCTTGAGCTAGACAAGGGTAATTACTACTGCCTCAAGGGAGTTTATCAACTTCTCAATGAAAAGAAAGAGTATGCGAAGGCCTTTGATTACGTGAAGCCTTTTATTAAGAATCATCCAATTGATCCAGTTGAGATTCCTGAACTGACAAAAACTTTTATCGCCAAACAAAAGTTCGAAGAATTCATCGACTTTTCAGAAAAATATATCTCTCTCGATAATTTTGACCTTATGAAAGAAGTGGACCCAGAAGAAGTCGTCGATAAGTCTGTCTTCGATGAGACAACTCAAAGAATTGCGATTTCTCTTTTAGCTTGTGGAAAATTCCTTCGCACTCAAAACAAAGAAGATAAGGCCAGAAAGTCTCTGATACAGGCGTCAACCTTATGTGGAGACAATACCAAATTATTGGCCCAAGTGACCAATGAACTTCTTGAGCTTGGAGAGAAAGAAGAACTCGATAAAATTTTCAAAAAAATCCCAAGTGAGATGATTACGGCGGAGCTTGAAGTTGTTAAGTTTCTACTTGATATGGAGATTTACAACGATGCGGAAGCTTTAAAATTTGGTCTTCAACTTCTCAATGAAGGAGCCAAAGATTATCGGATTTTCGAACAAGTTCTAGTTCGTTCCATGAGACTTAAAAGAAGAGCAGATTTCATTGAAGATATTGCCCGGGATGCAATCAAGCATTGTCCCGAGCATGAGAACAACTTCAGTCGTTTTCTAAGAAAGTCAGCTTAAAGTAGTAAAGGCAATCCACGCCCCAATCCAGCCCAAAGCTCCCATATAGGTAAACATGATTAGAGGAATCTTCCACCCTTCTGTTTCTTTCTTAAGAACACCCATTGTACCTGTACATTGAAGGGCAAAAACAAAGAAAATTAAAAGAGACCATGCAACAGCGAGAGAGAATACTGGTTTCCCGGTGACCGGATCTACTTCTTTCATCAAACGTTCGCGCAATGATTCACTCTCTTCATCCACGTCCCCTAAAGCATAAATTGTACCCATGGCAGAAACGAAAAGCTCTCTAGCCCCAAATGAAACCAATAGACCAACACCCATCTTCCAGTCCATCCCGAGAGGTTTGATCACTGGTTCAATTGTACGTCCCATTGTTCCAAGCATAGATTGCTCAAGAGAAATTGCAGCTTGTTCAGCTTCAGTTTTGCCTTCAAGAAGTTCTTTGTTAGGTTCTGGGAAAGTTGAAAGAACCCAGATAACAATTGAGAGTCCTAGAATGATTGTCCCTGCTTTTCTAAGAAAAGACTTACCTTTTCTCCAAGCTTGCATAGTTGCAGCTCTAAGACTTGGTCTTTGATACAAAGGAAGATCAATAATGAAGTTTCCACTCTCCCCTTTAAACATGCTCAAGCGTAAAATCTTAGCGATAACAAGCGCTGCTGCACTTCCGAGAAAGTAGAGGAAGAAAAAAGAGAGGGCCTGAGTATTAAAGACACCCCAGACAGTTTTTGAAGGAACAAAAGTCCCGATTAACAAAATGTACACAGGTAATCTGGCTGAACAAGTGATCAATGGCAAAGTCATGATTGTTGCCATTCTCTCTCTAGGATTAGAAATGGTTCTAGCCGCCATAATTCCAGGAATAGCACAAGCAAAGCCTGACATATATGGAAGAAAGGCCTTACCATTCAAACCAAAAACGCCCATCATTTTATCAGTTACAACCGCGGCTCTAGAGATATAACCAGATTGTTCAAGTAGACTCAAAAGAAAAAACAAGAACATGATTTGAGGAAGGAAAACTAAAACTCCTCCAACACCTCCGATGATACCATCGACAATCAAGCTATTGAGATGTCCCTCAGGAATAATGGCTCCAACTTTTTCACCGAATAATGTAATTGAGCTCTCTACAAGATCCATAACCGGACCGGCCCATGTATAGAGAGCATGAAAGATCAAATAAAAGATCCCAAAGAAAATCACGCCCCCAAAAAAAGGATTCAAAACAACACGATCAATTTTCTCAGTAATTCCAGATCTATTCTCTACAGGACGATCAACTTTTGAAAGAACATCCCGGGCCTTATCGTGATACCAATTAATGGTACTTGAAACTTCTCTTTCAGAAACAATTGAAATCCTCTCGAACACAGGAGTCTTAGAAAAGTAAGTCAAAGACTCTTCTGTCATAGGAAGTTTATTCTTTAGATCAATTTTATTGGCATAAGAAAGTGTTCTTAAAAACTCATCAAGTAGTTTTCCATCATTTTGCAATGCTGATGTAGAAAGTGTTTTTACACCTGTCTCTTTTTCAAGAGCGGATACAATTTTAGAAGAGAGCATACTTTCATCATCTTTATTAATGACAAAAACTAAGTTGTCGTCCCCAACAACATCACGAACAGCAAGCCCTAGGCTCAAAGAAGCTTCAAGCCTTTGGTAGTCGAGCAAAACGACAACCTTATCTGCTTGGTGATAATCATCTAAATCAATAAGAGACTGAACTGTTACGGCCTCATCGATACTGGTTGGAATGAGGTTATAAACACCAGGAAGGTCAACCAAGTTTAGTTGTAGACCCTCTTCTTTGTTTGTGACAAGTTCTCCTTGCCCAACATCAACTGTTACACCTGAATAATTGGAAACTTTTCTATTACCACCGGTAAGAAGGTTAAAAAAAGTAGACTTCCCTGCATTTGGAAATCCGATTAAAAATATAGTTGCTTCGACTTGCTTTAACATCATGACTCCTGAATCTCGACATCAATCAACTTGGCCTCGTTTCTTCTAAGGGCAAAGAAAGTCTGACTGCCGTGTTTGATGGAAATAGGACCTCCAAAAGGAGCACGTCCCATCACTTCCACTTGATCCCCTGGCAAAACCCCAAGGCTTAGCAGTTTAAAATGAACAGATTGATTTGAACTAAAGTCTTTAAGCACGGTTTTTTGACCGGGCCGTACGTCGAGTAAATTCATTTTTCCCTCTCTATACAGAAGTAATAATCCCGTGAGTTTGGCATGTCAAACTAATTTTAGACTATTCAAAGAAAGATGATATGGGTCAGATTTTTGAGAAAAAAAAAGCTCCCTTTATGGGAGCTTTTCTATAAAAGAATTTAAAAAAATTTCTTATTTCGCAGCTTGAACTACAGCTTTGAATCCTTCGAAATCAGTTGCAGCGATTTCTGAAAGCATCTTTCTATTCAATTGAATGTCTTTCTTCTTAAGAGCACCCATGAATCTGCTATAGCTTGTATCAAGAATTTTAGTCGCAGCTGAAATTCTTGTTACCCAAAGTCTTCTCATATCTCTTTTGAGAAGTCTTCTACCGATGTAGCTGTTATGTAGAGCGCGGAAAACTGTAGTAGCCGCGTGTCTATATTTTGTTCTTCTATCGAAGTGAAAACCTTTAGCAAGCTTAAGGATTTTGTTTCTTCTTCTTCTGGCCTTAAAGCCTCTTCTTACTCTTGACATGTATAACTCCTACTAACGAATGCTTGGGAAGAAAAAATTCTTTTGTCCGCTTGGGCCCAAGTTTCAGTTTGATTACTTTTTACTTAATTAAATGCCAGGTAGGCATCTTTTCATTTGTCTCAAATCTGATTCATGAACGTAGTCAGTTTTGACCGCTCTTTTCTTAGATTTTTGAGATCTTTTCTCTAGGATGTGTCTCAATCCTTGTCTTTTTCTTTTCAATTTTCCAGAAGCAGTAGCTTTAAATCTTTTAGCAACAGCTCTTCTTGTCTTCATCTTAGGCATATGAACTCCAATCAACTTACAAAATCAACATGCTACGAAGGGCTATAATTACCTTCGGTGGACCTTTTTGGCAATAAAATTCCGTATTTATTTCATTGGGAATTTTGGACGCGACAAGTTATTGTTTTTTCTTGGTCGGCGCCACGATGGTAATGATCCGATTTCCCATCATTTTCACGGGAGATTCGACCTGCGAGCCCATTTGCTCGACCTGCTCAACGATAGACTTGAACTTCTCAAGCCCCGCGTCACGATAGGCCATCTCTCTTCCTCTAAACTGCATGACCATCTTGATCTTGTCCCCTTGAGAGAGAAATTTCTCAGCTCTCTTTAGCTTGGTTTCAAGGTCATGATGCTCAATATTTGGACGGAATTGGATCTCTTTTAATTGAACAGTGGCCTGCTTCTTCTTAGCTTCGTTGGCCTTCTTTTGCTGCTCATATTTGAATTTTCCGTAATCAATCAATTTAACCACTGGAGGTTTAGCATTCGGTGAAACTTCGACTAGATCCAAACCAGTTTCTTCTGAAATTTGTCTTGCCCTATCGATGGAGACTACACCGTATTGCTCGTCACCTTCTGCGATTAGCCTGACTTCTGGAACTCTGATTTGCTCATTAATTCGTGGTCCTTGTTCTTTACGACCAGGTCTACCACGCTCGTTACCGCTTCTGATAATCCACCTCCAAACGGGATTTTGCTCATTTATCTTTATTCACTAAAATAAACTCTGCGTGCTTAAAAAGCAATTCCCGCAGAGTCCACATCATTTTTTTTCATAAAAAAGGCGAACTCTCGCCTTTTGACACAGTGATCCTTCATTCAAAACTACGGCCCAAGTCGGAGCAAATTGAAGCTCCAGTTCACGTGCTTCCATTTGAATCTTCTTGGCATGGGCCTCGAGCTGATCATAAGTTTCAAACTCAAATTCATCACTATCCCAGCAGTCTCCAGCATCGAGATCCATAATTTTAAATAATTCATTTTGAGGTACGTACCCCACAACTTTTTTTGAAAACCAGAATGGTGTTTTCACAAACTGTTCATCTTCAATCGATTTGAAAAAATATAATAAGATTTCATCATCTACGACTTTTATTCCAGGGATATTTGATGAGTTCTGCTTCCATTCATTGAGAACAGAGGCCAGATTCTCTCCCCAAAAATGGGTCAGACATAAAAGTCGAACATTGGAAAAGCTTGAAAGTGCTAAGCTCACAAATCACCTTTTTTATGATCATGATCAAAAGGTTCAATATGAACAGTGACATCGAGATGGTGGGCTTGATCTTTTAAAATCTCTCTCACTTGAGATTCAGCTGTTTTACCAATTCGATGAGCTTCCTTGAGAGAAAGATCAGGGTCTAAGTGCAAATGAAAATCAACTTGCATGTAACTCATATTCCCACGTGCTCTGAAATTATGCATATCAACGACACTAGGAATGTCTTCCACTCTTTTAAGTAAGGCCTTATTGATTCTTGGGGATGTATCCACCAAATCAGGAAGGTTTGACTTTAAAATTTTAATAGCAAGGTAAATAAGATAGATGCTGACAATTCCACCAACAACAAGATCAATCCAAAAGATGCCAAAGGCAGCTGCTATGATCGATGCAAGGACCGCAAAACTGACGATGAAATCCCCAAATGTATGATCAGCATCTGCGATCAAAATATTTGAATTGAGTTCAACTCCCTTTTTTTTCTCATACCATGAAACAAAAAATGAAAGTGACATGGAAAACAGAATAGAGATAACTGGAACGATATGAAAACTTCGTTCAACACTGCCTTTTTGAGCGATATTGAAAGTTTCTAGTCCGATTTGAAAGGCCGAGAAGACCAAAAGGCCTCCAATCACCAAACTTCCGATTGTTTCAAATTTATGGTGGCCAAATGGATGTTCTTCATCAGGAGGCTGACTAGCAAAATAGATGGATATCAAGGCCAAAACATTTGAAGAACCATCAAAAAGAGATTCTAAGCCACTGGATGTAAGAGAGATAAAATGGAAAGTATGACCCGCAACAATCTTCACACCAGCCGACATCAAGTTCAGAACAAGAGTGATGATAAGAACTTTTCTAACAGCACTTTCTCTTTGAGTGAGGCTATCCTGACTCAATTCGGAACTCTCAGGTTAAAGGAAAGGGATTGTATCAATTGATTCTCAATTTCTTTCAAGGCCTTATTGAACTTATCAATATCAGCGACTTTCCAGTAGCCATTATCAAGGTCTAAAAATCCATCTTGAGAAAAGTATTTAAAACTGGATTTGACCAACGTCAGGTTATAACTCTCCTGATATTTGATCACACGCCCGAGTGCGCGTTGCTGGTCAAAAATTTCTTTGTACTTTTTATTGTAATGATCGACTTTAAATGGATCTTCTCCCGACTCTCCGGCCAAAAATTTGATCGTTAAAGCTGATACATAATAAGATTCATTGATATAGTTCATCGCCCTGGCAAAAACTCCAAGCTTGCTGGCAATGGCATAAAGTTCTTTATGAGAAAGTTCAAGACACTCTTCCAGCATCTTGATTTCTTTTCCTACAAGATCAGAAATAATCTGAAGAGTCTTGGCCATAAATTCACGAGTGGCCGGAAGATAGAATTCATGCTTCATCATGTTTCTTTGTCTGAGGAAAAAACGTCTCAAATCACCAACATCTTCAATTTCTCCACAGAATAATGCGATCCATGCCGCATTAATTCCCCATGGAAGCAAGAAATGGTGAAGAATGGTGTTCTTAAAATAGAGAAGCTCAGCTCTCGCCTCTTCCTTGATGGAATAGAAGACGTGTTCGTGCTCCCCACCACCTATAACATCAATTTTTTTGTTGCCGATCATGATGTCCATGGCCCTTTCGAGCGAAGATTCAAATTCAGCTTTATTGAGAGAGTTGGTATGTGGCACATCAAATTTTCGACAAAAGTCCATGATGGCGCAGGCCTTACCTTTGATTTCTTCCCACTTCAAAGCACCTTGTGGTTCATCGAGAAGAACCATTGCTAATAGTGACGAAGGTGTTACCACCATGTTGGCACCAACTGATCTAAAACATTTAAATGCTAAATCCTGAGTCAGTTTTTTTTGTTTGTCTTTATCTTCAGTCCAATGCCCCTCAACAGGTTGTCCCAAGTTGATGTGAACAGAACCAAATTGCTGGGCGAAAAGGCCAAGAAGTCCAAACAACTGTCCAGTGCTTTCTTTTTTCTTTTTTCCACCTTTGGCTTCTCGGGCCAATGATTTCTGCTCAGGCACATACTCGTGATTGATGGAGACTGGAACAAACATCAAAGGTGCTTTTTTATCTTCAGGTAAGTCCGCATGGGCCTCAAGAAGCATCGAATACAAACCGTATCTTGGAGGTAAAAGCTTTCCTGTCCGCGATCGACCTCCTTCGAAGAAGAACTCAATCGGCTTTTTTTCGTGGAGAAGATATTTGAGATAAGCTTCCAAAGTCAGCTTATAACCAATGTCATTGTGAAAGCTTCGACGAATGAAAAAACATCCGGATTTTCTAAACAATGGTCCAATGGGAAAAATATTGAGGTTGTTTCCACCGGCAACATAGAGTGGAAATCGATAATTTTTGAAAACCATGTAATTGATGGCCAGATAATCAGCATGTGATTGATGGTTTGGCACCAATACAACTTGATTTTCAGCAACCAATGTCTTGAAATCAACTCCATTTTCGTTGAAGTTGATTCCGTCATAAAGTTTTGGAAGTGTTGTATCCAGAAATTTTTCAAATGTACGAATATAGCTCTCACTGAATTCAGCCCGAATCTCATCGAGGTTCTTGAGAACTTTTTCTTTTGTAATTTTTCCTTCGGCGATTCTGTCTTTAATTTTGTAATAAGACAGAACCACTTCTTCCATAACTTTGGGTCTCATTATCAGTGACGTACTCCGTGAGGTTTACTTTCGGCCATACCAGAGGCACTCATTTCCATAAAAAGTGATGCTTCCATCATAGCAGAAATATTATCTACGCCCATATAAGTCATACCAGAGCGAATCCCCCCAGTAAGTTCATCGATCACTATTTCAACAGGTCCTTTACAAGGGATTAAAGTAGACTCACCTTCAGCTGCCATACCTTTTGGAAGCTCTCCTCTCCAGGAAACTTGTGCCGCCTTAGAGGCCATCCCTCTATACTGTTTCATTCCACTTTTGACTTCACCCGGAGTTTCAAGAGTTCCTGAAACAAGGGATCCGACCATACAAGAGCTGGCACCTGCAGCAAAGGCCTTAACCATGTCGCCAGATGTTTTAAGACCACCATCTGCGATCACAGGAATATTTGATTTCATGGCCTCTTGAACACACATAGCAACAGCTGTGAGTTGTGGAACTCCATGTCCGGTAATGATTCTTGTTGTACACATAGAACCAGGACCGATACCAACTTTCACTGCATCTGCACCAAGGTCAATCATTCTTCTAACACCATCTGGAGTCGCGACATTCCCTGCGATCACATCAATTTGAGGGAAAGCTTTTTTCACAAACTCAAGAGTTTCAAGCATCATCACACTGTCACCGTGAGCAATATCCAAAGTGATGATTTGAACACCTGCTTCGGCCAAAGCTTTGGCCCTTTCGATTCCAGCTTCCTTCACTCCAATACTGGCAGCGACGACATTTGGAAGATTGTTTTCTTTTAGAAATTTTTGAATGTATTTAACGTCTTCAACTTGTTCTTCAGTCGACATGAAACGGTGAAGAATACCAAGTCCACCAAGTTTGGCCATGGCACAGGCCATTTCTTTACCAGTAATGGTGTCCATATTGGCAGTCACAATTGGAATTTCAATTTCGTAGTTTTTAGTGACTTTGGTTTTGAGGTTAGGGTGACGTCTTGAAGAAATTTCCGAATGTCTCGGAACCAGAAGTACGTCATCAAATGTCAAACCTTTACCTCTCTCCAGAATTCCAGAGGCCTTGAACATCAAGCTCACAATATCTCTCCTTGGTGCGTTTTTCGAACAGTAAACCTTATCCCTACGACCCCTCTATGACAAGGGATGACAGGGCTCGTCAGGTTAAATCGCCATCAGTGAAAGGTGGATATTTTGACAATGACTACGAATTTTTCGCAGAGCAACCAAAATATCATTAAATTCCTGCAGCATTTCTGTATCGAATCCGCAGCCCTTTAGTTTTTCTGAAAAATCAATCCTGACTTCTTCCGCCTGACTTCGAATACTATAGGACTTTTGAAGAAGATCCACTGTTGGCTTGCTCAGACTACCTCGTAAAGAACTGGTGACTTCAAAATAGAAATCCTCAACAGTATCAAAGAATTTAAAGAAATCTTTTTTCACGCATTCCTGAACAGGTTGATTGATATTGGTATGGTAAGTAGCGACTTTATCGAGATAGTCCCCGATTTTTTCAAGTTCAAAGGCGACTCTCATCATCGTAAGTACAGATTTTGCTTGCGATTTTGACAGAGGATTAGTGATGACCTCTCCCAAATACGAGATAATTTCATTTCTAATATTATCTGTAACTCTTTCGTAGGCTTTGATTTTTTGTAAGGTTTTGGCATTTACTTCATCTGACTCAATGTACTTTCTGGTCAACTTGAACATTCGATCCAAAATCTCTTTAAATTTTTCAATTTGAATGAAAGTTTGGGCCAGGGCCACCGATGGGATCAAGTCTTTACTTTTACCAAGTACTCTTAATTCATAATTTTCGTTGACCGGTTCATCGGGAACAATTTTCTTCACGATAACTTTCAGTGGTTCTTGAAACAACACAACCAACAAAAGAGGACCCATATTCGCTAAAGCATGAGTCATTGGAAGATTCCACCAACTCATGCTGGTATTTCCAATTACAATGGCCAAAACCAAAAGTAACGCCAGCCCTGTCAGATTGAAAATCAAATGAAAGATCACAACTCGCTTTGAGAATACATTGGCCTCTCTTGCTCTTCTCCTCGAAATGATTGAACTTCCAATATTTGCCCCTGCTACCCATAAAAGAGTTAAAGGTGTTCCATGTGAAATAAGTGCAAGTGCTGGAGCGAGTGCAACAAAAGAAGATCTCACCAGCATTGAAAACAAAAGGGCGAACAGAAATGTGCCGGTATTCCAAAGGAATCCAAGTTCTGTAGGAAAAGAGGCTATGATGAAATCACTTACTGACAACATCAACTGGAGTCCCATCCCAATCAAGCCAAACCCACTTAAGATTCGGCCTGTTCGCGGTAGGTTTCCTTTAGAGAAAATCAAAGGTGGAAAAATTCCCAGCGGAATAAGAACCACCAAATACTTTGGATCTAGATAATACAGTACAAAAACTAATGGAATGGTGGCGAGGTTGGCTCCAGATATCAGCCATATTCCTCGAGAAAGTCTGACCAATCCAGCGTTTGCCAGTTCAAAAATCATGCCTGCTGTAATGCCTTTTGACTGAACAACTTGGCCGACAAGAAATCCTGCAAAAATATTTTTAAACTTTGAATTTGATGCTTTTGAAATGAGTTCTTTAACGTAGGCCCCAAACACATGCTGAAGACCTTGAGAGAGAAAACGTATTCCCCAAAAAAAGATGGCAAAGCCGGTTGCGAATGTCATGAGGGGGTTGAGTCTGATCAGATCAACTAAGTCATTCACCTGTCATTCTCGCAAAATAAATCGGGATGATGATATAGAGGATCGTATCTCTAATCAAATAGAACATGAAAAAATAGAAAAAGGCCTTCGGTCCCATGTTGAAAACTTTTTCAAGTCCGTGGACCTGAACTTTCTTTGACATGGCAATCATGAAACGTGTCTTGCCAAAATGCTTGAAGAAAAAAGAGATCGCCCCATCAACTCTTTTATCGAGAGCTAAGAAAGGTTTTTTCAAGAACTGCAAAAGTGGACTGAATCTTGATTCAGGCTTGTCTTGAAGTTGAGTTTCTTCGGCGGTTTTTGACACAGATCGCATGGGAAGTTTTTTATCAGATTCAAAAGAGTTAGTCCATAAACCTTCCTACACCCACGTGTCTACAAAACCATGACATAACTCGATGCAGCTCTACATTACTATGACACTTAATTCTTTGAATTTTGGCATATTAGACAAGTCTTAAGGGGAACAATTCATGCTCAGAGGGCTCAAAGTCATTAACCTCTCGCCGAATGGCGATCTCCACTCAAATCCGAGTGGTGAAGTGTTTTACCTTAAAACCTGTCAAAGACAACTAATTGTTGGTTTTAATACCACTCCTCATCGCTACCCCATATGTTCAAGTCACCAACTTTTCGAAGGCCAAAAGGCCTATATGTTTCTTTTAGAAACAATTTGTGGCCTTAAAAGTCGCATGTTGGGAGAAAGTGAGATTGTTGCCCAATTCAAAGATGCCTTCACCTCTTATTTGGCCCGTGAAGACAAAAACCCTTATGTCATTCAAGTCTTTGAAAAACTTTTTAAGGATGCCAAAGAGATCAGAACCAAATATCTGGCGAAGATTGGACAGCTTAGCTACGCTGGTCTTACTAAAAAGTTCTTACTCGATGAGTCCAAGGATCGTGAAGTTCTGATCTACGGAAGTGGTCAATTGGCCTATGACCTTTGTAAGGTTTTGAATCGAAAATTCAAAATCACACTGTGTGCCAGAAATAATGAAAAAGTCCAAAGTTTAAGCGATACATTCGGTTTGCAGATCCTCGCGTGGGACAAGAAAGATGAAGGAGTCAACCACCCTTTCATCGTCAATACTATCGGAGCAGAAAAGACAATTCTCTTTGACAAGGATTTCCTTAATTCCTGGAGTCAAATCAACGTCACAAGACGTTTTATTGATCTAGGAAGCCCATCCGTGTTAGAAGTTCAGAAGAAGCAGGACACTCAAATAATACTCCTTGAAAACCTTCTCAGCATTGCTGAAAAGCTTTCACAAGAAAAGGAAGAAAAAGTGTCTCAAGCAGCTCTTGCGATTGAAGAAAAAACCGTTCATCGCTTTAGCTCATTCAATCTGAATTTTCCATTTGGATGGGAGGAACTCAGTTTTGCCTAATAAATATGTAATCGGAACACGCGGCAGCCTTTTGGCGCTCACTCAGTGTACTCAAATCAAAAATAAACTCGAAGAACTTACCGGAGATCAGTTTGAACTCAAAATTATAAAAACTGAAGGTGATGAGAATACTGAAAAGCCCCTATGGCAACTTGATGGAAAAGATTTCTTCACCAAAGAGTTGGATGCTGCACTTTTAAAAGGTGAAGTTGACCTTGTTGTTCATTCTTACAAAGATCTAGGAAGCGAAAGACCTGAAGGAATTCTTTTAGCTGCGATTACTGAAAGATTTCATGCTGAAGATATTCTTTTATTTCCAAAGAATCTTCCTGAACAAAAAAAGCGATCAATTATTGTGGGAACTTCATCTCCAAGAAGAATGGTAAATCTCAAAAGATACCTCCCTTCGATCTTTCCTTTTAATCCAGAAGTTTCGACAGAAAACCTTCGAGGAAACGTCAATACACGAATAGAAAAGTTACGAGCAGGAAATTTTGATGCCATTTGCCTGGCCTTAGCTGGCATAGAAAGACTGGCCCAATCAGAAGACTCTCTCAAACAACTTGAGAAACTTCTCGATGGTCTTGATTTTATGGTTCTTCCATCCACCCTTCTTCCTTCTGCTGCCTCACAAGGAGCCTTGGGTATTGAATGTCTTGAGACCAGAAAAGATCTGATTCCAAAACTTCAGACTGTTCACCATGAAATGACCGCAAAAGAAATGAAAAGCGAAAGAGCGGCTTTTCAAAGCTATGGTGGTGGTTGCCATCTTGCTGTTGGTATCCAGGCCAATTTGTCTGATGGGAAGATCATCCGTGTGGAAAAAGGTGAAGTCGATGGTGAAGTTGTAGACAAAGTCATTATTGAAGGATGTGAGTTAAAAGTTGAAAGACCAATCTTTATAGGAATGAATGCTCAAGAAGTTGATGAAAATGACTCTTACGACAAGTTAGTCCTAAAAGAATCATTTCAGGCCGAAGAAGAACTTGATCAAAAAACCAAACTCTTTGTCAGTTCAAGACATTGTCTTGAGACTTTGCCTAAATACAAAGATCATCCTCTTTTTTGCAGCGGAACATCCACAATGAAAAAACTCGCCAAGGCAGGTTACCTAGTCCATGGTTGCGCTGATTTTCGAGGTGTAAACAGTATCAACGAAATCTCTCGTTCCAAAGCAGTCCAGCTGATGTTGGGTGGAGATTTTCCATGGAAAGTATTGTCCAACGAAGAATCGAAAAGCGAATTGGGAGATACCATCGCTTGTTATAGAAGAAAAATAGCCGAAGTCGATTCGGGATACGAAGAAGAACTTCAAAAGATCAATTCGTTTTTCTGGACCAGTTTTCCGCAATACAAAATCTTTGCTGAGAAGTATCCATTTTTAAAAGAAAAGAAACATTACTGTGGACTCGGAAAAACTTATCGCGCCTTTCAAAAAGCCGGTATCCAGGTTTCTCCAGTCCCATCTATAAAAGAATTCAAAGAGGCCTCAAAATGACTACTCAAACTGAAATGTTCGAAAGAAGTAAGCAACTAGTCCCTGGAGGAGTTCACTCCCCTGTCAGAAGTTTCAAAGGACTAGAATCAACTCCAAGGTTTATTGCCAGAGGAGATGGTGCCAAGATCTGGGACACAGATGGGAAAGACTATATAGACTTTTGTATGAGTTTTGGACCTTTGATTCTTGGACATAGGAACCCTGGGGTTGAGCAAGAACTTAAAGAAGCTTTAGAACGAGGTTGGAGTTATGGTGCTTGTGAACCTTATTCACTTCAACTTTTGGAGTTCCTTTTAGAAAGACTCCCATTTGTTGACCAAATGAGATTCGTCAATTCTGGAACAGAAGCTGTCATGACAGCTCTTAGACTGGCCAGAGGTGTGACTGGAAAATCCAAGATCATCAAATTTAACGGTTGCTATCACGGGCATGTGGACTCCATGTTGATCAAAGCTGGATCAGGACTCGCAGGAACGGCCGAGGCCTCTTCGGCAGGGGTTCCCAAAGGAACAGCAGAAGATACACTTATTTTAGAACTTGGAGATCTGGAGGAGGTCAAGGCCTGCTTTAATGATCACAAAGATCAAATTGCAGCAATCATTGTAGAACCTCTACCTGCCAATAACGGCTTATTAATTCAAGAACAAAGCTACCTAGAAGGTCTTAGAGAAATCACCAAGGCGAATGGAGCTCTCTTGATTTTCGATGAAGTTATCTCCGGATTCAGAGTTGCTTTTGGAGGGATGGCAGAAAAAACAGGTATCACGCCAGACATCGTGACATATGGAAAAATTATTGGCGGAGGACTTCCAGTTGGCGCCTTAGCCGCGAAAAAAGAAATCATGAACCACCTGGCCCCAATTGGAAATGTCTATCAAGCTGGAACTCTATCCGCTAACCCATTGGCGATGGTCGGCGGTCTAGCAACATTAAGAAACCTGACTCCTGAAAGTTATAAAAAAATTGAAGAAAATACGAAGGCCATCGTTGCTCTCTTTAGAAAGTGGCTTGATGAATACAATGATGGTCAATTCAAAGAAACAAAAATAGTTCAAGAAGCCAGTCTTTTCTGGATGGTGACTAAAGATAATGTCCATCGAGCTTGTGACATTCCAGCAGATCTTGGATCAAAGTTTGCTCCTCTTTTTGAAACATTGTTGGCCAAAGGAATATATCTGGCACCAAATGGATATGAAGTTGGTTTTTGTTCTCTAGCACATGACCACGACATTCAAAAAGAACTTGAGAGGAGATTGTTTGCTTGAATAAGAAGCTGAATCTTGTTCCATTTCTTTCTGTCCTTTGGGCAGTACTGATTTTTGCGCTGGGTGCCTGGTGGCTTTACTTAATTCTTAAGTTTTCGAGCGAGGGGCTGGGTAATTTACCTGGGCAAAAGAAAGTTCTCAACATGATTGCTTGGGAAGGTGGAACTTTCATGGTTTTGTTGATTTTACTTTCAACAACTTTGATTTCATATTTCATGAAAGATATGAAAAAAACCAAGGCCCTTCAGGCCTTCTTCGCTGGCCTCACTCATGAACTCAAAACTCCCCTTGCTTCTATGCGACTCCAAGCTGAAGTTTTGAAGGATGTTATCGAAAAAGAAAAACCTGACCCCGACAGAGTTCGAAAACTCTCAGGCAGAATGATTGAAGATGCTATGAATCTTGAAACTCAGATGGACAAAATACTCCAACTATCAAGATTAGAACGTGGCGGGACTCTCAACATCACCACGGTTAATCTCACTAAGCTTGTGAAGAAGCTAACGGAGAAGTTTGGAGAAGGACTTGAGCTAATATTGGAAAACTTTGACAAAGATCTGAAGATTGAAGCTGATGAGTTTGCCATTGAGTTGATTATGAAGAATCTTTTTGAGAACACCAGGATTCACTCTAAAAATAAACAAGTGCGTATGAGTATTTCTGAGGGAGAATCTATTCTTCTACGTTATGACGATGTAAGTGCAGGGTTTGAAGGCGATTTCAATCGTCTGACAGAGCTTTTTTATAAGCACAACTCAGCTAGAGGCTCAGGGATAGGTCTCTATCTTATCAATCAGTTGATGATTTTAATGAATGGAAGATTACGATTCTTCTTGGGTGAGAACAAAGGTCTTTTGTTTGAGCTTCAATTTCCGAAAGGGCATAAAGATGAAAACTGATGCCATATTGATTGTAGAAGATGAAAAAAATCTTGGTGAAACTCTTCAGGAATATCTCGAAGGTATAGGACATAATTGCAAACTTGCTCAAACAGCTGCTTCAGCAAGAAGCCTTTTTAAAGAAATTAATCCTGGTATTGTTTTGATGGATATTGGTCTTCCCGATGGGAATGGATTAAATCTTGCCCGCGAGTTCAGATCAATAAGAAAAGATTTTGTTCTTTTGTTCCTATCAGCACTCAACGATCCAGAAACCAAAGTAGAGGGACTTGAAATTGGTGCTGAAGATTACATCACCAAGCCCTTCGCTCTAAAAGAATTGGTTCTCAGACTTGATAGAGTCAAAAAATTTCAAAGAGGAGCTGCCGAGCAGCCTGAGCAAATTATACATGGTCCACTCAAAATTTGGTTTTCCAAATTTGAAGTTCAAGATGCCGAAGGTTCTATAATTCCTCTTTCGCAAAAAGAGTGCGCTATTCTTGAATTGCTTTATAAAAATAAAGGTGAAGCTGTTAATCGAGAAACAATCATTGAAGAAGTATGGGGAGCAGACAAGTTCCCTTCAAATAGAACTGTAGATAATTATATTGTTAAACTCAGAAAGTGGGCCGAAAGCGATGCCGAGAAATCTCTGGAGATCGTTAGCATCAGAGGCGTTGGCTACAAACTGGTCTTAAAGGAAGGATAAAATGGGACTATTTAACGACAGAACTCAAAGAGACGGTAAAACAGGTGTACCTGTATGGTTCATGAGACAGGCAGGTCGCTATCACTCCCATTATCAAGGGATCAAAAAAAATTCAGACTTCATGAGTATGTGTAAAACTCCTGACTTGGCCATTGAAGTGACTATGGGTCCGATTAGAGATTTCGATTTCGATGCTGCAATCTTATTTTCAGATCTTCTCTTTCCTCTTGAGCATCTGGGCATGGGCCTCAAATATGAACCAGGTCCGATATTGGATATGAGAATTGAAACAAAGGATGACCTCAATAAACTTAAAGTTGTTGCGCCTGCATCAGAATTTTATGATTTCCAACAAAAGGCCTGCATTGGTTTAAGACAGGAGCTTCCAAAACAAAAGTCTCTGCTTGGATTTGTAGGTGCACCTTGGACACTTTACTCATATGCTGTTGAAGGAAGTCATAGTGGAAATCTGACAAGCAGCAAACTTGGACTTCACGATGGTAGATGGGATGGCTTTTGCAACAGACTTCTTCCAGAGTTATTGGCCGAAATGGATATCCAGGCCAAAGGAAATGTAGATGCCATGTGTCTCTTCGATACTGCAGCAGGAGAACTCGATGTTCATGATTATAAGCAATTTGTTCTTCCAAAACTTCGCGAAGTGACAAAAGAGTTCAAAAGAATTCATCCTAATGTGAAAGTGATCTACTACTCCAAGTTCACCCATTTGCATTATCTTCGAGAAATTCAAGATTCAAACATTGATGTTCTTGGAGTTGATTGGAGAAATGATATTACTGAAGTACTCAAGGAATTTAGTAAAGACTATATGATTCAAGGTAACTTTGATCCGTCGCACTTGCATCTTCCTTGGAATATTCTGGAAGAAAAACTCAATCATTTCTTTGAAAGAGTGGCCTCTTCAGGTGTCGACATGAGCCGTTGGATTATGGGTCTTGGCCACGGTGTTCTTCAGCATACCCCTGAAGATAACGTAAGAAATACAATTAAACTCGTTCACGATAAATTTTTGTACTAATGACCAACAGCTTGAATGATTTTGCGACATTCAAAAGGCTGACCCGGGCAGGTAGTCGCTTTTCCTATTATCCGCCGATATCAGAATGGAATGATGTCGGTTTGGAAAGTAATGCCATAAATACAGCACTTTCCAAATGTGGGAAAAATACTGCGCTCTATATTCATCTTCCTTTCTGTGAACAGCTTTGCAGTTTTTGTGGATGTAATATAAAAATCACACCTTCTACAGAAGGACACCTTCCTTATATTGATAAAATAATAGAGGAATGGAATGAAATAAGAGAAATCAATCCAGAAATAGAAATATCTGAACTTCATCTTGGAGGTGGAACTCCAAACTTTTTAAGTTCAGAAAACCTACAACATTTACTCTATTCAATATTAAGTGAAGTAAAAATATCGACTGACTTTTATGGAACCATTGAATTTGACCCAAGACTTGTAGATGAAGAGAAACTGAGAATTCTTAAAGAGTATAACTTTACCAAGGCCATAATAGGTGTTCAGGATTTTGAAGAAAAGGTCTTGATCAATGTCAATCGCCCACAAAAAATTGAACAAGTTTCTTATGCGGTAGATATGCTCAAAAAATTTTCTTTTGATGATATCTCACTCGAATTTATCTATGGTCTTCCCTATCAAACTATTGAAAGCTTCAACTGGACTATTACGAGAGCGGTAGAGTTTCCAGTCAGTGGAATCATACTTTATCCTCTCGCCGTAGCTCCATGGCAAAAAGGGACCCAAAGTGCAATGGGACACTTCCCAGAACCTGAGCTTGAAACATATTTCACACTCTATACTACAGCTAGGGACATTCTAGTCGAAAGAGGCTTTTTACATTTTGGTTTTGGTCATTTCTTCAAAGAAAACTCACCATTGTTTAAAGCAAAAATACAGGGAGAGCTACATAGAAACATAACTGGTTTTAAAAGAAATCAGAACAATGCCCTCATAGGACTTGGAGTTTCAGCGATCTCTCACCTTCCTAATCTACATCTTCAAAATCAGAGAGTATTTGAAAAGTATCTTCATTATCAAGGTGTGGATAAAATCTGTGAACGTTCTTATCAAATGACAGAGATCGACAATTTTCTCCAAGATTTTACTCGTAATCTTATTTGTACCGGGGAGCTGAATCTCGACTTTTTAGAACAGTACGAAGAAGTTATCGAACG
This sequence comes from Deltaproteobacteria bacterium, assembly GCA_006226755.1. Taxonomy (GTDB): domain Bacteria; phylum Bdellovibrionota; class Bacteriovoracia; order Bacteriovoracales; family Bacteriovoracaceae; genus M0603. The sequence goes on from SBGE01000131.1 coordinate 38,559, forward strand.
TCCTACAGGACCTATTCTAGAGTTCCTCGGCCATGAAAATCTAATCAAAGAATTAAAACTTACACCCATGGGCATGGACCTCCTAAAAACAGTCTGTCTATCCTTTATCTAACCTATTGAAATAACGTTCCGCTTTAGCTCTTTTGGGTCACTTATGACTATTTACTTTATGCGAAAAGAGGTGGTAAATTGGCTCGGCAAATTGATTTGAGTTTATATAGCTACTGTCTCTATGTCTCTTGATCCATTCGCGTACAATTTAACCCCAATCAAGAGGAGAATCTCATGGGTAACAAACTTTACATCGGTAACTTGTCTTTCAACGTATCTGAAGATCAACTTACAGATCACTTTTCAGCTTTTGGAAACGTGACTTCTTGTAAGATCATCACAGACAGAGACACTGGCAGAAGCAAAGGTTTTGCTTTTGTTGAAATGTCTACTGGAGAAGAAGCTTCTGAAGCTATTTCACAACTTGACGGTCAAGAATTTGAAGGTAGAAATCTTCGTGTTAACGAAGCTAAGCCTCAAGAAAAAAGAGAAAGACCACAACGT
>SBGE01000207.1 GCA_006226755.1 Deltaproteobacteria bacterium
GACTTGTAATCAATGATATGAAATTCATTATCTTTGACCAAGAGTAAGTCGATCAGACCTGTCATGAGTCGACCATCATCTTTCAAGTGCAGTGAAAAAGGAACTTCTCCAAGAATTTGCCATCCATCCACTCCAACTTCATTTAAAACTTTCAAAGCATTTCCAACGTGCTGAGCTACTTGATCATTCGAACGGCCATAGTTTTCGAGTGCAGTGTTTAAATCCACACCTTTCACCAAGTGATAAAAAAGAACCTCGTGAATTTGATTCCCGAGATCTGCTCCACCACTTTTAGCAATTTCCCCTGTCTCGACATCCATAACTTCCCAAGTGACCTCTGACTCTTTGTCTTTCATCATTGTTGGTGATGTCGGTGACCATTTTGACTTCTTAGCAGATAAAACCATCTCATCGAGTTTCAAATCTAACTTCTTCCAAGATTCATCAATCGAATTGTCGACAACGGGCTTTACGAACTCAGGAGTAAGTTCATAGGGCTGGAGGAAATCGCGATCTTCCAAATATTTTGAAACTGGATAAAGATGTACATTCTCGGAACCAGAATTCTTCACTTCTTCCCAAATACGAGCATAAACTTGCCAACGTGGAGAGCTTGGATTCACGACAGGAATAATTAAATAATTCTCAGCTCTAGTACAGGCCACATATTGAAGCCTTTTCTGTTCATTGCGATGATGAATTTCTTCTCTATCTATAAGTGTAGAGCTTCCTTTAGGGTATTGAGCTTCATAAACACCGATGTTTGCATACCATTGCTTCCCATCGACTGACGTCATCAGAGAACCTTTTCTAAACATTCCATCTCCTGCAAAAGAGTCGAAAAGAATTGTAATTGGAAATTCAAGACCTTTGCTTTGATGAATACTTAGTATTTTAATGGCATTGTCACCACTTCGAAGAGGAGAACTCATTCGAGGAGGATTCTCAAGCCATTCTAGGGCCCAATCTATTGCATGATCAAAACCAAGACCTTGATTTTCAGCATGATCTGAAAAGAGATTAATAAAACGATAAATATTTGCTAAATCATCATCTCCATTGGTTCCAAGAGAAAGAATCTTCCCATATGAGCTTCCTTCCAAAACTTCTAAAGCTGTCTCCATCACAGGGCGTGAGTTTTTCTTCATCCTGAGTTCTTTCAACCATTGATAAGTTGAAATTTCATCTTCATCATTCTCTAAAATTTCTTTCGGACCGACATCACTCACCTCATAACTATGAAGAAGGGCGAGTCCGGCAGCATTATCTCGACTCACTAAGCTTAAGAGAGTGATGAATTTTTGAACGACTTCGGATTCTCCAAAAGTTGTTCCTCCAGAGACGTAGACTTCGAGCCCAAGTTTTTTGAGTTCGACCATAAGAGGTCCAACATTAGTCATAGCTCGAGTGAGAACGGCAATCTCTGAAGGTTTGGCCTTCAAATCACCTTCTCCCGAAACGATCTTGGCGATATACCGGGCCATTAAAACCACATCTAAATCTCGACCTCCATTTGAACCACCAAGTCCTCCAGCATCAAGTTGGAGAAATCTTACACTCGGCATTTCCGCTGGCCCATGAATTGCCTCAAGTGGGCTGTAACAAACTTCCCCAGTGTCGGCTAAGAATTCAGGCTCCCCAGTTTTTACTTCACCAAGATAGGCTCCAAATGCATTATTAAATTCTTCTATCAAACCAGATTTCGATCTGAAGTTCACACTGAGTCTCGACTCGAGGGCACCTCGATCTTTCAATACATCGACAACACGTGCGAACTCAGAGATGTCTGCGCGACGGAAACGATAAATACTTTGTTTGGGATCTCCAATGATCGTCAAAGATCCTTTTATTTCACAAAGATCAAGAACAATTTCGGCCTGAATAGGATCTGTATCTTGAAACTCATCTACGAAAATATGATCGAAAAGACTTTGATAGTAACTCTTCACATGAGGTAATTTCAAAACATCACGAAGCTTAATTAAAAGATCCATCTGATCTACAACTTCATGGCGACGTTTTACATCTTCATATATAGAGAGGATGACAGGATAAATTTCAGGGAGAGGTGCCATCAAGGCTTCACTGACAGGGACTAAAATATCGTCTCGGTATTGTTTAGTGGTTTTGGAATACTCTCCAGTCAGCCCTTTTCGTATTTCGTATCCAGCAGCACTTCCCCCGAAGTCATCACCTTTCTTATAAGCTGGAAAATTAAAAATTCTAGAAAGTTGTCTCGCTCGATTACCTAAAGTTTTTGCCTTAATGGCATAACCGACTCGGCCGAGACGAGATCGAATCGCATTGAACCCTTTTGTGCCATTATCATCTTGCAAAGCTGCAATCATATCTGCGTGAAGTTCCTCAAGAAGTCTATTATTCTCTTCAACATCAAAAGGCGGGACTGTCATTTTAATAGGTGCTTTCTTATCTCTATTTTTAACACAAGAAGAGATGAATGAAATAAATCCTGGATCAGTTTGATAACCTCTTTGAACATCATCAAGTCTGATCCCACTTTGTCTGAGATTATTGAAAAAATCTTTTGTCTTGTTCAAGAGGTCATCAGAAGGAAGAAAACGGTGGTCAGTCCACTGATCTTTTAATGTGTCAGTTCGAGCTCCTTCAACTAGCCTTCTCGATGTTTCAAGAAGTATTTCTCCTTCGTCTTCAACAACTTCATAAATTGGAGAAATCTTTGCTTCAATAGGACGGAGGCCCAATAGTTTATCTGAGAAGCTGTGAATAGTTCCCATCAGAGCGGAATCGAGTTTAGATATTGCTTCCTCTACTCGAGCTCTTCGAATTTCAGTCAAATCTGTATTTTTAAGATTCAGAAGTTTTGATCGAATCCTATTCTTAATTTCCCCAGCCGCTCGTCTCGTAAATGTAATCGCCGCAACTCTTTCTACACTTAATGCTTTATCGCTGTCATTTCGAGGAGCGACTAATTCGATATATCTTTCACTTAAAAGTTCAGTTTTTCCAGTTCCAGCTCCCGCCATAACAGTAACATCTCTCTCTTTTTCGAGAATGGCCTGGTCTCTTTGAGTTTGGTCTTTAAGCTTTGACATTATGCTTCTCCTTCTTCGGAGTTAATGATTTTATAAAGATTACTGGCATCAGATTTTGGATACTCTTTTTTAGAGTAATCAATGCTATTTGCATCGCAAGACAGAGAAAAAGGACAGAACATGCAGTTCTTCTCATTTGCATTTGGAGGGAAGAAACGTTCTTTGTGAGCCGCCTCCAAGAACTTAATCCACTCATTACCTTTTTTCTTCAGGGCCTTAAGTGATTCCCCGGTAAAACTTCTCTCTCCGAGCTCCGGGTTTTCCGGATAACGAAAATCTAAACCTTCAAGATTCTTTTCATCTATTAGTTTATTTTCAAGTAGACCTTTAAGATAAAGAACTAACTGAATATCATATCCAGGCTCATAGGGATTTTCATTTCGATCTTTGTTATATCCTCGCCCCGACTTGAAATCGACAACTCGTGTTTTTCCATTACTTAAGGTTTCAACTCTATCAATTTTCCCTGAATAACTTAGATTCCCAGTAGAAAACTTTACTTTCTGTTCTGGCTTAGCTGATTTCACCCCGAGTTTTGCATCTTGATTGAACACTTCCATAATAACGTCAGAAAAAACCTGTTTCTCGTTATTTATTGCGTCTCTACCTCCTAGAAAATTAGAGATCGGAAACTGTTCAAAGCATCTATCAATATAGTCTGCAATCAGGACTTCTTTACTCGGAACATTTAGGGCCTCGATTTCAGAGAATTCCTTTTCCAAGTTAATCTTTTCAATTATCCAATGAATCATTGTACCTCTTGTCATGGCATCAAGTGCTCCAACTTCAAGAACAGCATCTTCATCAGAAAAACCACAAAGCTGTTCATAGAGGTAGGCCCGAGGACAGGCCAAAAGTTTCCCAACCATACTCGGACTTAGGACGGCATCATCTTCGAGGCAAGCTCCTTCACCGAGCAATCCTTCATTTACTCCCATTTGTTTTGAAGACTTGATATCAATTCTATTTTCCAGGGCAGTCCTTACGCCTTCAGAATCATTTGGAAGAACCTGTTTATCTGATGAAGGCTCTCTCTTCAAACTTCTATAACGAGATTCTTGAAGATAGGGAATTTCCATCCTTCTACTCAAAATAGCTTCACATCTTTGTTTAGACTGAGTCTCAAAAAGATCTAAAAGCTTACCTCCACTTTCAATCTTGTCCAAAACATCGAGGAAAGCTCCTGAAAATGATTTTTCAGTGCCATCAATGTTTTGGCGATATGTCGCCATAGTGAGACAAGTTGTCTTTTGATCGAAGCAGGCTTCAAATACTTGGTGATCTCTTTTCAATCTTTTATCAGTTGTCATCAAATGATCACAGATTGCTTTTCTAAGTTCATCACTAAGAATTGGATCCTGTTTAGAATTCGAGGGATAGGCTCCCTCTTGAAAACCACAAAGTCTAACTTTATTGAAATTCAAGCCCAAAGCTTCTTGCATTGTACCGACAAAAAGCCTAGCTTCTCCTAGCCTACCAAGAGGTCGTCTGATTCCTTCTAAAATATCCAAAAGGAAATCAAGTCCTTCTTCACCTGTAATTGCTTTGGCCCAAGGTCTCTGGCTATAATATTTTGCCTCATTGATGAAGAGTTTCATAAAAGGAGTATCTTGTTTTGAAACTCGCATTTCTCCAAGGATCAATTCGCCAAGAACATCGACCAAATCTGCAAGAGGAACATCTTGATTTTTCATTTTGGTCAATGAGACAATTCTATTGATTCCCTCTCTATAAAATTCTGCTTCAGGCCAATACTTAAAAATGCGATCTTCAAAATCGACAACTCCAGTAGCCGATGCTCTGTTACCTCCAACACATCCAGTTTGATTAATGACATCTGTCCATCCACTGATGCTTTTCGGTACATAAGTAAAACGAATTCCTTCAACTAGCTTTTTCTTGTCTTTTTCAATGGCATCAACTTCAGGAGCTTTCAAAGAGGCAAGGACTCTAGGCATCCTATTACCTGGTAGATTATCTTTCATCATTTCAAGTATATCTCTGACTTTTGCACCAGTTCCTAAATTCGTAGAAACTAGACCTTTTGGAGAATAAACTGATTCTTCACCAAAATTTCGAACAAGGAGATCAATGAGACTCTGTTTAGGTGAAGGTGAAATGATGGCGAGATCATTAAAATGGTCACCAACTTCTAAATTTTCTAAGACCCATGCCAATGACGCTCTATCTTCCTCTTCACTTGAGGCCCATGACTCGACTTGAAACTTCTGTGGTAACTCATCAGTTTTTGCTTCAAAAACTTCATAAGTATATCGAGAGGCAAAATCCTTTAGGATTTGTGACTCCGCTAATCCTCCATACCAGTAAACATCTCCAAGATCTTGTTCTTTAAGAAGCTCAACTGCTGAAGAAAGACTCAAGACTTCATTGCCAACACCTGCGACTTTGAATACCTGCTCCCATATGTGGCCGACGTCTCGAATTCGATCCTGTTGATCTTTTGATTCTGGATAGTCGAATTTTTTTAACTCCTCAGGACTCAAGCCTGCTTGATCGAGCTCAATCAAAGTCTTTGCAAAGCTTTCAGAATAACCCCTTCCCTCTTTTAACTGATCTTTATCAAAATAGGACAGCTTTCCAAAAAGATCATCGCTCAAACAAACTTTAAAAGAATACATCACATCGTAGAAATCGACGATTTCTCGCTCGCCTATTTCCTTGAGCTTATTATTTATAAAGCCAATGGGAGTTGTGAGTTCACAATTGAAGAGATATTTCAAATCTCCACTTTCGGCCATAGACTTTCGAAGCTGGAAGTGAAAATTCTTTCCAGGCATTACAACCGTCTTCGGACTCATAGGATGTTGTGACTTGAGCCACTCAATTACTTTTTCCATTATAAAAATCCTCTAAAAGATAAAGACACATTATCGCTTATTCTCGTAAACATTTTTAGACGAATCGCACTTTTCCGGACTAAACCACTTCACTCCAGATCGACTTAGCGCATCCCTTCACAAACTTGATCAATGCTTCGAACTCATCATCCAGATCGCCCCAATTCAGGCGGCTCTCATACCTTCGTCGTACCTTTCCCCAGACTAGATCAATAGTGTGACCTTGAGCATCTCGCGCATCATCTCCAAGCAAACCTGACTCGGTCCATTTCGGCTCTATATCGATAATGAGTTCTCCCAACTTACTAATCTGCTCTCTTGAAAGTTGAGCAGACTCTCCTTTACCAACCATCAACCCAATTGAACTTGTGGCATAGCAAATGACTCCATCTGAATTTACAGAAATCATCTGATCTGGTGTATTCCTGCTATTCCACACAGGGCGTGGAATGTGCAAAGTGATCTCAAATTGATCTGGGTGGCGTATTTGATTTGCTTTTTCTCTCATTTTTAAACTCCTGATTTTTTTAAGAATACCAATGGGCTGTCTTAAAAAATGAGACATTCCTGTTTTATTCTTCAATTCATAGTTAAAATACTTATTCGAGAAGAGGAGAATTCAATGTTTTATCTTGATCCTGCAGTCAAACAACTCGTAGATGCCACAGGCAATGTCCCTAACGAAAGGCAACATGAAATTGCTTACTGTATTCAAGCAGCTGAAGCAATGATTCAGCGAATTCTTGGCTGTACGGTAGTTATTCGTGGCAAGAAATTTATCTTCTCTAATCTTGAACTTTATTATGGAGGGATTGGTGATGAAGCTCATGATTGGCATCGCTCAACTTTCAACCCTAAGCAAGGTATCTCTAAAACTCAAATCTTCGCCCAGTTGAATCAAGGTCTTCGTTTCTATCTTCGCCAAAAGGGAAAGGGTGGCTTTAATCGTATGGATCTTGTTGTGGGCCTTGAAGGTGTCGCTATCTCGTTTCTGATTCGTAACGTTCACGACGAAAATCATCAATCTGTTTCAAAAGATGATTCAGGAAATCCAGCACTTCTTATTCGTGAAGATCGAATGAATATTCTCGATTCGGATCACGACACCGCATTTGAAGACCATTCTGAAATCGAATTCATCGATACGCATGATCAATATGTAAAATCACTTGATCAAATATCCAGAAAAAAGCGTTTCGATGCAAATAAAAAGTCGGGTCCCGAGAAGGGGTACTCCGGTTTTGATGATGGCCCCTTTGGTCAGCATGAATGGAACTTCAGACTCATGCTTTGATCTTTCAAACTGAAGTAGCGTACGGATTCCAAAACGACCTTGCGCTGATTTTCGAGCACACGATAGTGTTCATCCTCAATGAACTCACATCGAAACTCAACCTGATCTAGTCTAAATCCATTCACTAGCTGATCTTTAAACTGTTCAGCTCCAGGTGTTCCATAAAGTATCCAGGTTCCATCAGCTAACTGAACAATCCGGCCACGTTCAGCTCCATAGCAGATTTCCATTAACTCTTTTCGATTTTCAAATGCTAAACCTATAAAATAGCGAGAAACAATTCTCCCCCAAAGATCAGGATGGGGTATCCCTTCCCCTTCCTGATTATAAAAGACTGAACTTCCAAGAATGTAAAAACTAG
>SBGE01000186.1 GCA_006226755.1 Deltaproteobacteria bacterium
TACCAACTGACAGGGATACTCAGAATTATCTCAAAGAAATCTGAATTTCTTTGTCTCCTTCTTCAAATTGAAAAAGTTGTCCTGGATAACCTCCCTCAGCAATAGCATTTTTGATGACGGAATCAACATCAACACCCTTGCTTTCGAGATCCTCTATCAATACAGGCTCCATAAGATCCTTGAGATTCATAAGTGCAGCAGCTGGTAAAGTGAGATTGACTTTATCACTCCCCTTTTCTTTGACATGAATAATTATGCTCTTTGCCAAAGATGTGAACTTGAATTCACTTTGATGCGCTGGATGTTCAATCAAAAGATCTTTTTTAAGATTCTCTGTAAACGTCAAAAACAAATGTCGCCAATTAAAATTTACATTCATGTGTTCGAGCATTCCAAAAAGACCTTTCATACTCTTCATCAATTGAAAGAACTCTACACCTCCAGCACTACGAAACCACCATTTATGTTCTCCAAGAATCAAATCAACATCTCGAGAGAGTCTCCATCTTTTAAGATCAAAAGGCATTACAGAAATGAGAGGTGCGAAAAGTTTCAGGGCGAGGAGAGGTAATGTCTTATGAAAGTGCCCAAGTTTTTCTTCTTCAAAGCTCAAGCCAACGAGATACGATATTGGGTCAATATCTCTCCCTTCAATCAAAGCATCAATCAAAGAAAAAAGGTTTTTTCTAAATTCAGAAGTTAGTTGAAAATAATTTCCGTAATCAATCAGCGTAATCTTTGGATCGTTGATAGATGGATGAAAAAGATAGTTCCCTTTATTCGTATCTCCTTGAAGAAGGCCTGTCACAAAAATCTGATGAAAGAAAGTCTGTATCAATATCTCCCCCATCTTTTTTTGTTCATCGGGAGATGACTCTTTCAAAAAGGTATCAAAGTCGAGTCCGCAGTCATACTCTTGAACAAGAACATTTGAAGTACTGTAACCTTCAATAATTCTTGGCACAATAATCCAGGGGCAACTCTTCATGGACTCGAATAGTTGATTACGAAGCTTGACCTCATTCTGAAGGTCACATTCAACCGCCAAAATCTGTTTTAACTTTTGAAGATATTCATCCATATGAAGCTTGTACTTCTTTGACATTATGGCATTAGGAATAAAGGAAGCAAGTTCCAAACCTTTTATCTGACTAACGACAGTTTCTTTAATCTCAGGATAAAGAACTTTTACAATGACTTGGAGTTTTTCAGGCCCAAGCTGAGCCAGATGTACCTGCCCCATTGATGCCGATTTAACATAACTCCAATCAATTTGAAGATGTGAATACTTATCAACCCCTAGTTCTTTTTCAAGAATCTGTTCAACTTCTTCTATTGGAATAAGAGCATAGTCTCTTAGAGAAAGTCCCTCTACTGAGTTTGACAAATCAAAGTACTGAGCAATTTTAAATTGGACACCATTCTTGTCAGCAAAAGATTTTAGAAGTCTAGTTCTCGCTTCATCTTCAGACTCTGATCCGGTGTTCTTGTACTCACTCAAAGAACGCATCAATTTTATGGTCTTCCAAGACTCACTTAAGGCCTTCACTGATTGATTTCCCCGATTTAAATTGCTAATAACAAAGTATAAAGAGAGTTCATGATTAATGAAAGAGAGCCCCTTGGGCAAATAGCTGATTTTCCTTTTTGTCTTGCGCCAATGGTGGGTCTCAGCCACGTAGTTTTGCGCGATTTAGTGAGAAGCTACCTCCCAGAGGGATGCCACACGATTTGGCCGACTGAAATGCTTAGTAGTCGTAGACTTATAGCCCAACGTTTGGGTGATACCCCAGAAACGTTTACTTCTCCTATGGATGACAATCTTGTCCCTCAAATTTTGATTAATGAAGATAGGTTTATCAAGGCGTGCTTACCGAAACTTGAACAATGGGGAGCTGTTGGAGTTGATATCAACATGGGTTGTCCCCAAAGCAAGGCCCTCAAACACAATTACGGTGTTGCTCTGATGGGTGACCCTGAGTACGCCCACAATGTCGTTAGGATGGCGAGAAGTACCACAAACCTTCCTCTATCAGTAAAACTCAGAGCTGGTACAAATAATGATAAAGACTTTCTCAAACGTTTTTGCGAGGGTCTGTATGAAGCTGGTGCCGATTGGCTAACTCTTCATCCTAGAACTCCTGAGCAAAAGCGAAAGGGGTATGCCGATTGGTCACAGATCAAAATGATCAAAGATGAATTCAATAAATCTCTTATTGGAAATGGGGATATTCAGACTTGGGAAGACGCAATCAGAATGAAAGAAGAAACGGGTTGTGACGCTGTTATGATTGGCCGAGCACTAACGGCAAGACCTTGGCTTCTATGGCAAATCGGTCACCACTTGGGTCTGCCTTCACCTCCAGGAAAAGAAGGACTTCTTCCACCTTTAACTCCTGAGGAGGAAGCACAAGAGTATGGAAAGGCGGTCCTTTTTTTCATACAAAAATCATTTGAAATTTTCACTGAGAAGGACGCCAGAAAGAGAGTAATTTTCTATCTTAAAGTCAGTCATCCTTGGTTGAATTACGGTCATAGCATTTCTTCAAAAATAATTAATGCAAAGACTCAAGAGGAGATGATCGAAATTGCAATCAAATCATTTGAATCTTCAAGTCTCACTCTTTCTAAAAGAACAGAACTAAGATACTAAACTTCAAATTTGTATCCAATAGAGCGAATGGTTTTAATATATCCACCGTAATCACCTAGTTTTTTTCGAAGAGTACTCACATGCATATCAAGAGTTCTCTGCAAACTATCACTTTCTTTTTCCCAGATCGACTCGTAGAGTTTTTCACGAGACATGACATTGCCTTTATTACGAACCAAGCTGACAAGAATCTTGAACTCCTTTCCTGTTAAATCCACTTCTTTTTCTGAAATTTCATTTCCAAGTGTGACTTTTAATGAAGAAAGGCTAATGTTTAAATCACCAACTTTCAAAACGTCATCAGATTGAGAGGAGAGCTTCACAATATTTTTTTCAGTTATGGCCCTGAAGACCTGAGGATTTATAGGCTTCCTAATATATTCATCAACACCAATTCGATGACCTTCGATCTCTTGATCAATAGCTTTTTCAGAAGTTAGGATAAAGATCTTTTTATTCTCCAATAGCTCCTGAGTTTTAAACTCTTTTATCAATGTAATACCATATTCACTTTCCAGATAAAGATCCACAATGACAACGGAGTAATTATTTTGCGTCATAAGATTCCTAGCAGACGTGCTAGTAGGAGCATAATCAACTTGGAAAAGACCTTCTAATGACTTTTCTACAAGCTTGAAGATATCCACATCATCATCAATCAATAAAACTCTTTGCATACCAACCACATTGTCCTCCTATTCATGTGAGGCGAGAAAAAGACGAAATCTTTTCCAATCTCTTTTTCAACTGTTCAAATCCTTCAAAAGGTTTTTTTATAAAATCTTTGATACCGTACTGTAAGCATTCTCGAACCATCTCTTCTTCTGAATGAGCAGAGATAACGACGACAGGAATTTTCTTAATTTTGGCCATATCCTCTCTGAACTTTAGAAATTCTACACCCATCTCATATTCCAATCTTAGATCCAGGAGAATCAAAGAAACGCTTTCTCTTTCAAGTAAATCAACAGCTGAAACCAAAGTCGAAGCCTCATGAAGCTTGATATTAGAATCTAGAACTCGGAAAAACTTAGCGAAGTAATTCCTAATATCCGGATCATCGTCAATAATGAGAATTCTCTTTTCGGCCATTGCCTTTTCACCTAGTCCTTATAAACGACTTCAATACTTTCCAGGTAATCTGTGAAAGTATCCAAAAGCTCTTTTAGCTCTTGAGGATTATTTTTTTCAGCGGCTAACTCTATTTCTTTTCCAAGTCTGGAAATTTCAGGCAGTCCATAACTTCCACCACTTCCAGCAATTTTATGAGCCACTTTCTGAATATGATCAACATTACCTTCGACAAAGCATGTATGAAGAAGCTTCAATTCATCTTTTCTTTTATTAAGATAAGGAGGTGTAAGATCTTCATAGAACTTAGGTAGTTCAATTGTTTTCGACATAGTTTCTCCAAATATCTTCTATACTTTGAGTTAAAGTAACTGGATCAAATGGTTTTCCCAAAACTCCAACTGCCCCTAGGTTATAGAGCTCCTTAGGTTCATCAAGATAGCCAACTTTCGCTGTTAGAAACACGACTGGTGTTTCTTTGAAAGAATCAATTTCTCTAAGCTTACTATAAAGAGCCCGACCATCCATTCCTGGCAGCATGATATCAAGAAGGATGAGATCAGGTGCAGCTTCTTCCATTCCTCTCAAAGCTTCATCTGCACTTGAAAAAATGACGACTTCATAGCCTCCATATTTCTCGAGGCAAATCCTAGCAATCTTTTGGATATCAACCTCATCTTCTACGTAGCAAATTCTTTTGAGCTCATTCATAAGTAACCCCTTATTTGTCATGATTTTAAAGTCTTTTTGTAAAGAAATCTTCAAAGTATGGTCACAAAATCTTTACAGTTCCATAACTATAAGAAATTTAAGGACAATTTTGTCAAAAAAAAATGGGATTTGAGGTTAGAACTAACCTCTCGAGGCAAAAATCTTTACAAATGAAATCAGTAAGTTGCCCGCAAGTGCCGCAAAAAGATGTTAATTTGAAATAATCAAATAATCTGCGATCGGTCCATAAACAGGATGTGGCTTTTTCATTTTGGCCAACTCATCAGCTGTTAATTCTTTAGCATTAACAAATTTCAAAGAAACAACAGGTCTTGAAGTTAGACTTTCCAATCTGATTACTGTTCCGTCTCTATAGTCATTATGAAAAGAACCCACCACAAGGAAGCTTAAATTATTCGTCGAATACTTATTAAGATAGTGGGCCATCACACTATCTGTATAACATTGTGCCAGAAAGTAAGACTTGAGAACATCTTCACCAACATGTCCGCCCATTGCTTCTTTAAATCTCTCCAGATAATTATCACCACCAATCTCTACTCGAGGAGGAATCCACATAGGATCGACAGCACTTAATCCCCCTTTGATAATTTGAGATTTGATATCTCGAGGAGCATTAACACCATAATAGTCAGCCTTTAGTTCTTTAGCTGCTTGAAATACTGGATCATAAGAAGAGGCATTGTTTTGACCAAACAAAGCAAGGAATGCAGAAACAGAAAGCTTACCATTCAGAACTTGTGCCCACTGGTTGGTCTGCTCTTCTTTGTCATTGAAGTTCATAAATTCCCAGGCCAGATCAAAATTATCCTGGGCCATATTCGCCTCGACAATTTTTTTCATTACTTGAGCTTGGGCCTTTTGAATGACCTCATTATAGTGATACTCTCCAAGAATATAAAAAGCCTTAGGTGAACTTTGGGCCGCAAAATCTTCTAATGTTTCGTACGTTTCATTTATTGAATCATAGACCTCTATATTGGCGAGGGCCGAAAAAGAGAGGAACAAGAGGCAAATCAGCATCATGTGAAACTTCATAATCATCCTTTTAAAAGTGGCTAGATATTATCAGGTGCGTCTCAATAGATAAAACCGATTAATTTCAAACAGATACAACTCGATCAATAGGAAAAGACTATCGAACTATAGATACAATCAATTTTAACTATGATTACTTTTCGGCGATACTGAATACAACAAATCAACGGAGGTATTGATTATGACAAATAAAAAAGAATTGAAATCACTTAAAAACGCTGAAGCGGCCTTGGCCGGAGAAAGCATGGCCTATCAAAAATATATGTACTTTGCCAAAGTCGCTAGAAAAAATGGTGACGAGGAAGTTGCGAAACTTTTTGAAGAAACTGCTAAACACGAGACAAGACATGCAGAAGGTTACCTGAGACAGATGTTCCCAATGGGATCAACTTCAACAGAAGATCTCCTAAGAGTAGCTGCAGAAGGTGAAAAGTACGAATACACTGAAATGTATCCAAAGTTTGCTCAGATTGCAAAAGAAGAAGGTGCAGACGAGTGGATGATCAAGGAATTCGAAGAAGGTATTGAAGACACTAAAGAGCACATGGAAATGTTCCAAGCGAGGCTAAGAAAGCTTCAAAAAGTGTTTGAAGGTCTGACCAGAGTAGAAGAAGAGCACTATAAAAATTATGCTAGAGCTCTTGAGAATCACCAAAACCCAACTCCTGAGTTCAAGGAGTCAGATGAATACCTCGAGAACGAAGCTTGATTCGTTTTTTAGACTCCCCCTGCCCTTTATGGGCAGGGATTCTTTTCAATTTTCAAACAGTGGACCGTCCGGAGTAGGAATGTGTTCAGCCTGAATCACCAAGCCATGGCTTTCCCCTCTCTTGACGATAAGTGCACGAGGATAGTCCATATTGCGAACTCTCTCTAGAGTCCACCTGTACATCGTATCAGGATCCCAAAAGAAAATTCTCTTATGATCTTCGTCGGCAGACGCCCAACGATTTTTTGAGTTCTTTAGAAAATAAAGTTTAAAGAGATTAACTTTGTTTGAACCATCGGGGTGAAACTCTCCCCCAATTAGATCAGATGGTACTCTCAAATCATATGTCCAATTCTCAGAAAACTCTTCTCTCATCAAACCAGCGTTAGAAAGAAAGCTTACTCCAAACGCTGAACACCCAGCACCTTCTCTTTGTAGAGGACGAAGAGGAAGACCATAAAAATTTCCATATCCCATCTTTCTATACTCATCGAGATAGGCCTTCAAACGCAGACAAGTCTGAGAGTTGATCAGGTGTTTGATAAAAGTAATTCGGTTTCTTCTTTTCTTGTTATATTTTTTTTCAAACTCTTCAAGAAGTTCATTTTTACTTTCCAACACTCCATCATAGGTATCAAAAATAACTCCGAAGCCCATTTTTTTGAAGAGGATCTGATTGCTATAAACGGAAGACTTTGCATTGGAAGTTCCCGTCAGCTCATGAATTTCTGCTCCCCCATCGACGGCTTCACACTTAAGCTCAACAGCGACATGTCCGATCATCCGGTTCTTTGGACTCAATGCATTCATGACGACTGTTCGAGCCAGACTTCTAGGATGACTCCAATCCAATCCATTTGGTGAACGGATGATATGTAACGTGAGTGAGTTTTCTGCATAGGCTGTTGAGAAACTAAGTAAAAAAAGTAGAATTATTCGCATGGGCGTCCTCCTGGATTCACATCATGGTGCGAAAAACAGCGAAAGACAAATTGACACATAAAGCCAAAAAAGGTAAATACTCGGAATCATCAGATTTTGATAAACATTTTCAGGAGCGACGTGAATAGCATCTACGCTTTGAACAGATCAGAGTTGAATCAATTCTTCCAGAGTCATGGGCACTCTGCGCTTTTCACTGATTTTGTCTTTGATGAAATCTACAAGAACTTTGAAAATAAAAACAATGATCTCAATCTTTTATCTCAAAAGGCCAAGCAACAAATAGTAGAGAATTTCGACTTCAATCTTCCGAAGATCAAACAAGCTCACGAGTCTTCAGATGGAACAGTGAAATTTTTAATTGAATTTGAAGATGGTGCTAGTGTCGAAACTGTTCTCATTCCTTTTTTCAAGAAGTACACAGTTTGTCTTTCAACCCAAGTTGGTTGTGCCATGAACTGTCAATTTTGTTATACTGCAACTCAAGGACTTCAAAGAAATCTCAAGGCCAACGAAATCATCGGTCAGTACCTGATTGCGTGGCTTTATTTGAAAGAAAAAAGATCAAATCATTCCATCAAACCAAACGTAGTCTTTATGGGTCAAGGAGAGCCTCTTCATAATTTTGAAGAACTTAAAAAGGCCCTGCAGATCATGACGGATACAAAGGCACTGGAACTGGGACCAAGACAAATCACCCTCTCGACAGTTGGTTTTCTACCAGGACTTGAAAGATGGAAGGAACTTCCTTCCATCAATCTTGCGCTCTCCCTACATTCACCTTTTGAAGAGGAAAGAAAAAGCCTTATTCCACTGAATGCTAAATATCCCCTAAAAGAAGTTTTGGCCAAGTTGGACACATTACCTCTTAAGAAAAGACAGTTCATCACTTTGGAGTACCTACTGCTTAAAGATTTCAATGATTCCGAGGCCCATGCAGAAGAACTTTCAAAAGTTCTCCCCAAAGAGAAAGTCATATTCAACATAATCCCATTTAATCCATGGCCAGGAAGTCGTTTCAAAAGACCGGATCTCGAAGCAGTAGATCGATTCAAAGAATATTTGGTTAAAAGAAAAATGCGAACCATGGTTAGAACAACCAAAGGTGACGACATCTTAGCCGCCTGTGGACAACTTAAAAGTAGTGAAAATGAATGAAGTAAAGATTCTATATAAAGATGAATTTGTTGTAGCGGTTGATAAACCCTCTGGTCTTTTAGTTCATCCTTATTGGAAAGAGACAAATGAGAAAGACAGCTTGATGGCCAGAGTTCGCGATCTCATCGGACAAAAGGTTTATCCACTTCACAGACTTGATCGACCTGTTTCTGGAATAGTTCTTTTTGGTTTGTCTGGAGAAGTCGTTAAAAATCTTCAACTTCACTGGCACTTCGCCAATACGAAAAAAGAATACATCACACTTTGCCGAAATCATATTACGGAACCTGGAGAATGGAATTTCCCATTAAAGAACGATAAAGATGTTGAACAGAAAGCAAAGACACTCTATTGGCCTTTAGCTCAATTTGAAGACACGACCCTATGTCGAGTTCAAATCAAGACAGGAAGAAAGCATCAGATCAGACGCCATTTCGCTCGTAGAATGTTCAATATCATTGGAGATACTCATAAGGGAAATGGACCAATGAATAGGAAATTCAGAGAGGAATACGATCTCCAAAGAATATTCCTTCATGCATGGAAGCTGGAAATAGAACATCCAGAAACTGAAGAGCTTCTTAAACTGACTTGTCCCCTTCCTCCAGAGCTCGCAACCGTTCTCGAGAAACTAGGTCTCAGTATGGAGGAGCTCCAGAGAAAGCTTTCAGAATCTTAAAGAAAGATACTTTCTTCTTTTGAATCCAAGTCCAAAGGAAAAGTTTCACTAAAAATTTCCACCAAAGCATTCAAAGCATCAGTAGTAGTGAAGATGCCATAAAGAGCTCCTTTGTCGTCAAAAACAAGCACAGAGCCGAGTTTTCTATTCGACATTTCATAAGCAACTCTTCCGAGTGGTGAATGCATTGATACTGCAATCGGGTCCGGAGTCATGATTTCTCTGGCAGTAAGATAAGCAGCGCCATCCATATGAGAACAAAATCTCACATCCCTGTCGCTAATGATCCCAACAGCTTTGTCACCATCAACTACGGGAAGGTGTCTAATTCCTTTGTCTTTCATCATCTTATAAACTTCGATGATTGAAGTGTTCACATCGACTAACTCTAGTTCTTCAGAAGTGAATTCAGATACTGGCACTTGTACACGTTTCATTTTTGCCTCCTATATTAAAATTGTAGAGGTCTTACAAATTTGTGTAGCTGATCTAAATCATAGTTTGAAATGAGAATGAGGTGCACATGAATGGTTTCCATGTGCACATAGTGAGAATTATTGAATTCCGAGTAAGAAGCTAGGACTCTTGTATTCAAAGCTTCTGTAGTCTGTATAACAGACCTTTCTCTTTTTACCTTCTCTGAGCATATCGACACACTTTTTAAAAGGCTGTTTGTAAAATGGCTCATCCAAAGTACTTCTCTCTTCGTCTTTGACAAACCCAAGATCATTGGCAAGATCATCTTCAGTCTTATAAAGCACAGAACGATCTTTCTGACCCTTGATGTAATACTGGAGATCCATCGGGGTATTGGCATAAAGAATCAGTGAAGCCACATTGTCAGGAGAAATGGTTACTCTTCCCAAATACTTCTCTGTTGGCCAGGCGACATCTCCAAAGGATTGATAGAGAAGTTCAGAACAAACCAACTTGTCTGTTGTTTCCACGTCAAAATTAAAATCGTAAGTTTTCCCCAATTGAGCAATTGCAACTTTGTACACTTCTTCAAAGTATTCTCTGTTCTCAGTCACCCCTTCGAGTCTCATAATGGCAAAATCATCTACGTTCATGAACTTCTCAATATTCTTCATATGAGTTCCAGAACGATCTGTTTCGATAATGCTATAACCAATTTCAATCATAGGTTGTAATTTTTTAATCGAAGGGTGATCCCACATTCCCATATCGATCAATTGTTCTTTGGTTCCAAGCCAAATGGCATTGTGTCCAAAGTTTCCTGGAATAAATTTATCAGTAAGAATGAATGGTGTTTTCTCGGTTATCATATCGAGTGGCTTGAGCTCAGAAAGGATTTCGGAATTCAGCTGTTGATTCTTGTCGAGATAACCTCTTCTAAATTTGATTGCTCCAGCAGAGTTTCCAAAAAGTCCCGATGCGTGATGAAGAAGAAAACGACCAGTTTTATACCAACGATCCTTTCCATAATTCTTTTTCAACTCTTTTCTTGTGTCCTTAAGAACTTTGTCTTTGATTTGCATACTAATCGTTCGAGACAGAATCAGATGCGCAGGAACGGAGAGATCTCCTCTAAAATCCTCAATCCTCTCAAAAGACTTTAGAAGATTCTTCTCAGTCCCTCTTGAAACAAGAAGCGATGTAAAATCTTTTAGCTGATTGGCCTTAATTTCATAACTCTTGTCTTCAGAGTTCATCAGGATTCGAAGTTTTTTGTTTGTAAAAAACTTTCTATATGTTCCTAAAAAGTGCTCTATATTATCGAGTTGAAGACCAATCCAGCTCATTGCAAGTCTATTTTTATGAGCATCATCTGATTTGAGGTATTCCTTTAAAACTTTTTCTGAAGTAATTCCGGTTTGAGATGCGAGAGTTTGAATTTTGGCCGAAAGAGAGAGATATGTTTTTACAGATCGGTGCATGATTGTCAGTTGAAGTCCTCTTAAAACCTCATCTCTATCCACTTGCTCCATCAGATCCAATGAGAACTCATCGTTGAACTTATTGAAACGATCGAAAAGGAGTTTGATATCTGCACGAGTTCTCTCAATTTTGACCAGGTTATCACCCACGTTCATGTCGAGTTCAACCATTCCCTGTTCAATATCTCTAAACAGTACGTATGGGTTTTCACCAGACCAGGCGCCTGAAACAAATAAGAAAAAGCTTAAGATAAATATCTTCAACACACTCATGTCTCTCTCCTCTCTAACCTCTCTCTAAGGTTCCTTCCTTTGTGACATGTTTACGCCATTCGTTACAGACACGACGCATCATTGAGTCAACATTATTCAGCCACATAGAGGACAAATGAAAAAAAATGTTTTATACAACGCAGCGTGGAAGAAAATATTACATACCGCTTTGGTGGAATCGAAAGATTAATGGGCACAGCTGCTCTAGAAAAGCTTCAATCCTCACATGTTCTAGTGATTGGAATTGGAGGTGTAGGCTCATGGGCGGCAGAGGCCTTGGTGCGTTCAGGTATCGGTGAAATCACTCTAATGGACGCTGACGATGTTTGTATCACCAATACAAATCGCCAATTGCATGCGCTCAATTCGACTATCGGTAAACCGAAAGTTGAGGTCATGAAAGATCGACTGATTCAAATCAACCCCAACTTGAAAATAAATATTCTCAATGATTTTCTGACTGAAAAAAATATCAACGAAACCCTGGATGAAAGATTTGACTATATTTTTGATGCTATTGATAACGTCAAATTGAAATGTCTGATGTTGATCATATGCCGGAAAAAGAAAATTCCACTCCTCATGGCGGGTGGTGCTGCAGGAAAAATTGATCCGACAAAAATTACTGTCGCCAATTTGGAAAAAAGTATCAACGACATGCTCTTGATGAGAGTAAAAAAGAAGCTTCGTCGTGATTATGGTTTTCCAAAAGATAAAACTCGTTTTAGAACGAAGTGTATTTTTTCATCTGAACTTGCAAAATATCCTGACGGACAAGGTGGTGTCTGTGAGGAAAAGCCAGCTGGAAATCTAAAACTTGACTGTCATACAGGTATGGGGACAGCTACTTTTATCACTGGTACTTTTGGATTCGTCGCTTCTTCTCACATTGTTCAAACCCTGGTCGAAAAAGAATGACTTGGTTTGATGTTCACACTCATACTGCAGGTCAACCATCATCAATGTTCAATGTTGTTTTGAATAACGATGAAGTTCCTCCTAGGGATGGTTATTTCTCAATAGGTCTTCATCCATGGTTCGATCTCAACAAAAAGGATCTTGAAAAACTAGAAACATATCTGAAGGATACTCGTTGCCTGGCAATCGGAGAGACCGGACTTGATCGGGTTAGAAAAGAAAATTTTGATCTTCAAATGGAATATTTTAAAGCTCATCTTGATCTGGCCGTTAAATACAACAAACCAATTGTCCTACATTGCGTTCGTGCCTATCAGGACATTCTAGACGTTCTCCTCAAATTCAAAATCACTCTTCCAGTAATCTTTCATGATTACAATGGCGGAATTGAAACAACTACTCGTCTGTTAAGAGAAAATAACTATTACTTCTCTTATGGAGACAAGCTGTTCAAAGAAAATAGTAAGGCGCTGAAGTCCCTTCCACTAATTCCAAATGAAAGACTTCTACTTGAAACTGACGACTCTAAGCTCTCAATCGGAGAGATAGGCGAAAAAATGGCCCAAGTGAAAAACTCAAGCATTGAAGGAATCTCGGGGACTTGCTTCAATAACTCTCAAGCTATTCTTAATTTCTAATTTAACTCTTGGCAATACTCGCTTTGCGTCGTGTCTTTTGCCCATAAGGTATTATTGTTTAAGATACTAAAACTACGGGAGAATGAAATGTATAAGATTATGATCGTCGAAGATGAAGAACTGATCGCGAACCTTTTGGGTGAATCGGTCATTCAATGTGGTTATGGCGTATCAGGAATTTTTGCTGATGGAGATAGTGCAATCAAACACACTTTCTCTGATGAAGTGGATGTTTTACTTATGGACATCAATCTTCAAGGAGATCTCGACGGAATTCAAACTGCTGAAAAAATCAAAGCGATCTATGATCTCCCATTGATTTACATCACGGGAAGCACTGACAGAAAAATATTGGATCGAGCAAAGGTTACTCAACCAGATGCTTTTTTGATCAAGCCTTTCAAAATAGAAGATGTTCAATCAAATATCGAAATGGCGGTTTATCGTCATGAGTTGGATATGGACAGAAAACTTCAAACGATTTACGACAAAGGTGTCGATTATAATACCTTCCTCAAGTCTCTTGGGAAAATATTTAAAGAATTGAGAAAACAAAGAGGAATGTCACAGTCCGAGTTTGCCAAAGAAATGCAAATTAATTACCGACACTATCAAGATCTTGAAGGTGGAAAGTCCAACCTTAAACTTGAAACTCTGTTCAATTTGGCAAAATTTCATGAGCTCAGTATTCCTGAACTCTTTGAACAAACCAATTAAGCAGCGTCTTTTTTAACTAGTTCGCTTTTTAGCTCAGCGAGTTTTTGATCCAGCTCTTGCATGGCAGGTATCATTTCTTCTTTCATCACAGTCGCAATCGCTCGCATGAGAAAAGTCATTCTAAGAAGGGGGTCATCTCCAAGCTCTTCAAGATACTTATCCAATTCCTTTTGAAACTCTTTCAGATGAGGATGCTCATCCAAATAGTCAGTAAGCTCTTTCTGCGCCCTTCTCAAGGCTTCATCATTCATGAGAGTATTCTCTCAGGAATATGCGAATTTACGTAAATTCAAGGAATTACAAACCTGCTCAGTTGCCAAGCAGACAGCTTTTCGACCATTATTTAAGGCTTAGGAGCCAAATATGAAGAATTTTTTTCAATTGCCAACAGATCAAATCAACATGAATTCTGGAACCCAGAACTCCTATCCAGTGAGTGTTCGCGATTTTATTTTTGAGCATAAAGAGAAATACCGAGCAAATCCAACCCTTGGACATTTTGATTTCGTACCCGCTATCTGGAAGGCCCAAAAACAAATGGCTGCTTTTTTCAATTTGGATCCCAATGATTTTTTCTTCTGTCATAATGTCACGGAAGCTTTGAATCATTTTATCCTAGGGCTTGATAAAAAAATCCTTAAACGAATTGTAACGACTGATCTTGAATACGGAGCCACAGTAAATATATGTCAATACCGTAGTGAAAATGAAGCTATTCCATTAATAGAAACATCATTTGAAAAATATTTAGAAGATGGATTTATCAATTATGAAAAGTATTTTGAGGAACTTGAATCCACTCTTCAAAAGGATGACCTCTATGTTGTCAGTCATATCATGACATCAAATGGTGATATTCTCCCACTCAAAAAGATAGGAGATATTTGTAAAAGAAAGGGAGCTCGAGTTGCTGTCGATGGAGCACACGCCCCAGGAGCAATAAAATTAGATTTCTCCGAGTTTTCAAATATTGATTTCTATGGAGGCAATCTCCATAAATGGATGATGGGTCCTGCTGGTACAGGTTTCGGTTGGATCAATCCTAAATCAAAAGATTACGTAAAATGTCTGACGGCAGGATGGCCGACTTATGACAATGCTTTTCACCTTGAAGGCCATATCGGAAGCGGCACTTCCAAACAGTTTTACCTGAAAGGAACTTTTGATTTTGCCAATTTCATGGGCATTGGGGAGCTTTTAAATTTTTGGGATGAGATTGGTGAAGAAAAAATTTATCAAACTCGATTTCAACTTCGAAAGCTACTATTGGAAAAGATGAACAATACACTTGGCTGGAAACTTCTAAGTCCACATTGGGAAACATCACCATTAATTACTTTCGAAACGCCAGAAAAAATCTCTCAAATGGGTTGGGACTTCATGGTTAATCTTTGGAATGAACATGGAATCATTGTGTCCACTCCAAAGCATTTTGGAAAACACGTCCTGAGACTATCTCCCAATATATATAACGATGAAAGTGATATCGAAAAAACGGTAGCCGCATTAAAGGCGGCTAATGATTGAGCTGGTGAGCTTCCGGACTTCCCTATCATTAGTATTATTTTGAATTTTCACGAAGGCCATCCGAGCAAGATCAGGATTTATTCTGGCCATATGAGATAGGACTTCTATTTTTCGCAGTATAAAATTCTTATCATCACCGTACATTTTTAAGGTTCTATCAAGTTGTGTGATTTCAGTTTTGAGACTCTGCCCGATATTTTTTTCTATTACGGCCCTATCTGAATAAGTACGACTCGGATGAAGCTTGGCCCTTTCCAAGAGGCTCAATCCTGAAAATAAAATAACGCCACTGAAAACAAAATAGATGGCAGGGTTATTTTTCATGAGTTCCATTGAGTGAAAAAACTTTCTTCTTTGAACTCTCGTTTCCTTAGGAACTAGTAAATATTTATTTCCGTTGATTCTCAGCTCTTGTCCTGGAGTATAGAGCAGTGAATTGATCACGGGACGACCATCAACAAGAACATCTGCGAGACATTCATCTGTTGTTTCGATAAGACAAAGTCCATCTTTTCTCTTGAATGTAAGTCTCAAACCCGGTTCAATCCAAAGACTTTCATTCAGTCTCAGATGCAATTCATCTCTTTCTTCTTGAAGAGACACAATCAAGAGACTGACGTTTGGTGTTTCCGGCGTTTGCTTACTTATGCCAATCAAGCTCTCCTCCTTGAGATTTTGTTAACTCCGCAAGCATAATAATCCATTTAGCTCTTCATATTTGTCTGGAATTGATGAAGAGTCTGGACCTCGCAATTTTACCTTTGCTTTGGATTCGAAACCATATAAAAATGGAAACACAGCTTTAAAGAGGACAAAATGAATCAAAAACAAACTGATCAGGTAAATTGGAAATTACTGATCACGGCTTATTTCAGTCTTCTTTGTCATGCTCTTTTTGAAAATGGTCGCGGTCCTTCCTATCCTCGGATTCTTGAGTTCTATGATATTAACTCCGACAAAGGCTCCTTGATCTTTGCCTTAGGAACTCTTGCAGGTCTTTTTATCAACTTAACAAGTAAATGGTGGTTACCAAGATTTGGTGCAGTAAAAGCGCTTCGATATGCATCGGTCTTTATTTTTATTGGAAGTTTTCTGTATTTTTTCATTCCATGGAAGGCAGGAAGCTTTACTCTTTTGATTCTTGCCTCTTGCTTGGCCGGTCTTGGAACTTCAGGATCTGCCATCCCGATGAACATCCTCACAGCAAAGGCAACTTCTCCAAATTTTCGAAGAAGAGCTCTCGCTGGTCTTCATGGAATATATGGACTTTCAAGTCTCTCTGTTCCCTTTTTCTTTTCCTTTTGGATGAATTCAGGGAATCTTTGGTATAGTTTTTTCTTTTTAATCAGCCTGTTCCCTCTAACTTTGTTTTTTTTGACATGGCAAAATTTTGATTTTCAAAAGCAGGATTACTCTACTCCAGAAATGAAATTTACCATATCATGGGGAACGCGTTTTCTTATTGGTCTATGTTTTTCACTATACGTTTCCGGTGAAATTCTCATCTCAAGTCGTCTGGTATATTTTCTTCAGGAGACAACAACTCTTGAAAGACAAGTAACAGAGTGGGCCCTCGGACTATTTTTCCTTTGCCTCACAGCTGGTCGACTTCTTTTTGCTTTTTTCAATCTTCCTATCAAGAGTATTAATGCCATGTTGATAAGTACTCTTTTGGCAAGTTTGTGCCTGATTGCTGGAATCAAGATTAACATCTGGTTTCTTCCATTGACTGGACTTTTTGTTTCATGCTTTTTCCCAATTGGAATAGAGTGGCTAGCAGAAAAATTTGAAACAGGAATGGATGCGATGACAGCATCCATGTTTACATGGGTCAATTTCTTTTTGATTTTCATGCACTCAGGTTTTGGGATTATTGCAGAAAAATATGGAATTCAAAGTGCCTTCAAACTACCTTTGTGGTTTTTCCTTGGAACTTTTGCGCTACTTCTTTTGCTTGATCGAGTCATCCTGAAACAAAAGGATTAGTTCTCTTCTCGTCAAAGATTCTAGTCATAGGACCATGACCAGTAACAACTCTCGTCTCTTCTGGCAAAGTATACAATCTCTCTTTTATAGATTTTTTGATTTCATCAAAACTTCCACCAGGAAGATCTGTTCTTCCAATTGAATTGTTGAAGAGAGTGTCTCCACTAAACAGTAGTGGTTCTCCTTGGACTTCAGTATAAAAACAACAAGAACCTTCAGTATGTCCTGGTGTATAGAGAGATTTCATGAAATTTCGAAGACCCGTATCTTCAAGAGAGTATTCCTCTTCATCTTCGATCCAATTATCAACTTTTCCAGCAGTCACGGGTCTTTGTCCAAACATCATGGCCTGGGCCGGAAGTGCTTTATAAAGGAGATCATCTTTTTGATGAAGATGAATTGTAGCACCTGTCTCTTTCTTTATATCTTTACTGCAACCAATATGATCAAAATGAGCATGAGTATGAAGAAGCTTCTTAACGTTGAGATTTCTGTCTTGAATCAATTTCAGGAGACCTTGAGCATCATTACCTGGATCAACAATAATCGCCTCACGGGTCGATTCTGAATAAATCAACGTGCAGTTACAAGAAAAGCTCCCCATAGGGAATGTTTCGATCTTGATATCCATAACAACTCCTAGAACTCATCCTAACAAAAAAAGAGGGAGTGGAAAACCACTCCCTCCCCGGGAATTCAGGGATGAGAAGAGAGCATTATTGGAGGTTCTCTTCCCAAGTTGAACCAGATAATGGATAGGACTGCTTTCTTGTGCAGTAAGTTGACTTGAGGCTTCCACCGGCCTGTGGCGCATCTACAGATTTTTTATAACGAGAGCGGCATACTGAGATTCTCACTGTTGAACCCTTGAACTCATTCAAGCGATGTGGCTCTATATAGTAAGACCCCTCAGAACCCGATGCATAGGGATGAACTGTTATGTCCTTTCCTAACTCATCTTCAATCACAAATTCTAGTGTTTCAGCTTTACCTGAGTAATGTCTGAGTTTCCACTTGAGTGTTCCGCCCGAACTACGGTTCAGATTATCTACCACCCAAAAATCAACTCCTGCCGGCATATCGATAATATTCTCATAAATCATTCCATCTTCATTTTGGTAACGAATACGAAAAACATCAGGAAAATCATAAGATGTACGCGTAGTTCTATATCTATATTGAATCAGGTTAAAAATATCATCGTCAGCATCCATTGGTCTGCCATCAACAGATAATGAACTTTTGTCAGTCAGCCAAACTTGAGAGCCAAACTGACCTCCAACTGATAAGGACGCTGTAACTTTCATGTCTTGAGACTCTTCACTATAAGTACCGATATAAGACGTATAGATTTCGCTTTGATCAACTTGATCAGAATCAATTTGGCCGCATCCAACCATCAACCAGGCCTGCAGTATAAGAAATGTGACGAGAATAATTTGTTTTTTCATTTGTTACCCCTTTCTAAAGCTCACTGAGCTTGTCTTCTGGTAACAATTTACGAAAAGTTCCGATCAGATTCCATTTTTCTGGAACATAGTGATCCAAAAAATGGAACAGTAGTAATTACAGGCCGTTATAAACGGTTGTGATCCATTTTTCCTTACTGATAAAGCCATCTCCCCATGAAGCATACTCATCAAGAAAGGACATTTTCAGAACTTCTTCCAAACTTTTTTCAAGACTCTTGAAATCTTGGACTCGCTCTACACTGTGAACAAGCATTTTAGAAAAGACCTTAAGATCAGCATGAGTGGCAAGATCTCCATGACCTGGAATTATTTTATAATCTTCAGGGATCATCTTAAGAAGTGTTTTGATATTTTCAACATAACCTTGAACAGTTCCACCTGATCCTAAATCAATATAAGGAAATTTATTTTTAAAGAAATGATCGCCTACATGAGCAACTTTCGAATTTTTAAAAAGTACTATAGCATCACCATCAGTATGCCCCTTAGGAAGGTGTTTCACCTCTATCTCTTCATCGGCGACATGAAAAGTAAGCGAATCTTTGAATGTTATGACAGGTAGAGCTGTTGTAGGTAGAGCTTTAGTGGTTCGGTCTAAAAATTTACTAAATTGATCTTCGCTGAGTCTCTTCCGTACATTTTCATGTGCAATGATGTGTGATTTTTTAGAAAAAAACTTATTCCCGTCGGTATGATCTCCATGCCAATGAGTATTAATAACAAAATCAACATCTCTTTTAGAAATTCTCTTCAGTTGATTCTTAATCTGCTTGGAAATCTTTTCGAATTGAGCATCAACCATTATAAGTTTTCCTTTTGTCGAACAAATCCCAATATTTCCCCCCATTCCTTTGATCATATATACACAGCCAGAGATTTTTTCTCGAGAAACTTTAGGTGGTACATTTTGAGAAGAAGTATTTCGGCCGGAATGGGCAAATGAGTTGAATGAAAATTGCAAACAAATGAGAATCACAAAAATACGCATAAATGTCCTTGAATTAAAGATGCTCAATTATAATACGCTCGATCTAACTTTTTCAGCCATTGTGCATCATAAAATTAAAGTCTGACGGACTTTCAACTTAGTTCTGCCGTGGTATAAGTTTTTCATGCATGAAATAGTTCAACTACAAAAACGAGAACTTTCCAAAACCTATTACCTGACCAATTTTGAAAAGCTTTTGCGTTTTGTACTCTCCAGCTATGAAGATCTTCTTAAGCCTAATGAGATAAAGCTTATTGAATCTTTTTTTTCTCAGAACAAGAACGCCAAACTTCTCTACACCAGATTGATTGGTAGAAGAGGTCCTTTTTTTCTAAAGAATAAACTCAATTACGAAGAAATTAAAATCGACAAAGCCTTGTCAGACTTGATGCATTCGGGTTTTTTGCATCTTTATTCATCTGCCAATGAACTTGAATCTGATTATGAACCGGAAGATTATCTTCTTAGCTACTCAAGAAAAGAACTCGAAGCTGTCCTCTCAAAAAAAGGACTTAAGGGACTTTCAAAATTTAAAAAACCAGAGCTATTAGAACTTTTTCTTGAAGATTTCGATCTTCGGGAGATGTTACTTATTGAAGCTCCTTTGTTGACATTGAATCACTCCAGCGAGTTTCAACTCTTTTTTTACCTATTCTTTGGAAATTTTCACCAAACTCTTTCAGACTTCATACTGGAAGATGTTGGGGCCTTAAAATACGAAAGATATAAAATTGATAAAGAAACCAGACTTTTTGATTCCAGAAAAACAGTCAATCAATCAATGAAATTTCATGAAGCAAGAGAGGCCTGCTATGTTGCGATGGAGATAGGAGCTTTTGATGAAGCGCTCGACCTCTGGAAGATTATGGGAAAAAACAAAGGTTCTATTTCTTCTCTAAGCAGAAAATTCAAAGATTATAGTGATCAACTAGGGCGCCATTTCGAAAGGATTGGGGATAATAATCAGGCACTCGAGTGTTATAAAAAAAGTAATTCTTCTTTTGCCAAAGAAAGAACAATTAGACTCTTAACCGAAATAGGAGAACTTGAAAAGGCCATTCGACTCTTCAAAAAAATGTCAAAATCACCTTCGAATTTTGATGAAATTGATTTTGTCAGGAAGTTCAGTAAGAAACTTAGTCGTCTCACTGAAAAAGAGTTTCAGATTTCGCAAGAATGGAACTTCATAGAAGAAAGATGGGAAATCAAAAAGAGCAGCCAACTCAACGTAGAAGAAATGGTGGTCAAGGAACTCAAAAAGAAAAAAATCCATGCTCTTCACACTGAAAATTGGTTTTGGAATTCTCTCTTGGGCTTAGCCTTTTGGGATATCATCTTCAAACCTATTCCAGGAGTTTTTCACCACCCCTTCCAAAGAGGGCCAACTGATTTATTCCATCCAGAAGACTTTTATAATTCTCGTAAGGAACAAATTGAAAAACGACTGAAATCGATAGGGACTGGCAAATATTCCAAACAAATTTTAAAAACTGCGAAGGCGAAATTTAAAACTGCAAATTATCTGGTCGCTTGGAATTATATGGATTTTGGTTTCCTCGAACGCACTCTGGATACATTTCCACCTACTAAGCTTGAAGCGATTTTAAGAAGACAGCTTTCAGAGCTCAGAAGAAACAGCTCTGGACTACCAGATGTCTTCTGTATTGATCAAAGTGGACACCCCAAACTCTATGAAGTCAAAGGTCCAGGAGATCAACTTAGACCTAACCAAAGGGCCTGGTTGAGTTTTATGAGTGAAATTGGTTTGGACTGCTCTGTTCTTTGGGTGAAATACAAGAGCTAAAACTCATCTGTTTTAACTTTGTCTCCGTCGCATTTAAACTCAAAGCGATACTTTATCTTCTTATCTCTTTTACTGATGTACTTGCGAATTGTTGTAGTTTCTTTTGGATTAAGCTTCACGGTACCGCTCTTCCTGGTCATATTATCGAGATCGTAAATCCAATCTCCATCGAGCTTTTTCTCCACAGTTAAGGCCGGCTTCCCACCTTGAGCATCAAGTAAGAGGTTCTTATCAGTTGTATTGGTGATCTCTACGACGATATAACTTCCCATATCATCAAGTTTTACCTGGCATGGAGATGAGCCAAAACAGCCCGATAACAGCAAAGGCAAGAAAATGACTATAAAGGTAGAGACCTGAAACTTCATGAAAACTCCATATCTATAAAGTTTATTTTAAATGAAGCTCCTGTACAATCAAGATTCCCTCAATTTCGATAACTTATCCAAAACATCATTTCCAGTAGTTGCCCTAGAATATGGACAGTAAATATTACATGTTCTGACATCTCTCATTCACTCCTCTCCCCTCTGGGGCTATAACCCGTTCAACTAATGATTACTAATAGAGGGGTAGATTATGTGTGCATGGCGTACTGTAAAAACTGTAGCCGTCTCATCTTTGCTTCTTTCCGGCCTCGCCAACGCTGGATCGAAAACACACCAAGATGCAGATCTTTCAGAATTTCTTAACAATTTTCATCAAAATCCTGCTGAAGTCATGGAACAACTTCCTGTAAAAGACATTCCAGCTCAAGTGAACATGCCATTTCAAAATGCAAACAGCGCTGTTCAAGCAAAAGACGAAACAAGACAACAAATGATCCAGCTTGCTGGTCGTGCAGGTATCAGATCATCTGATTTGACTGAAAACCTGGTGGATGCTGGAGTTAAACATATCAAGACTCTTGCAACGATGGATAAGAAAGGTCTTCAATCAGCTAAGCTTTCTGTAAGTCCTTGGTCTGATGACTATTGGGCTATTGCCAAGGGTGTTCTTGGTGCAAGATACGAAGATCCAAACAACAAGAAATCATTTGATTGGAGTGCCAATCAAGATTACGTTCTTGAGAATCCAGTAACTACTTATCTTGCTGAAGGTCTTCAAGACTTTCTTTCACCTTCAGAGAAATATGATCTTCTTGTAGGTGATAAAGACTTCTCTCTTACCAAGGCAATGTGGGCCGAAGGGAAGCCTTACTATGACCAATACGGTAAAGTTGAAACTTGGATGGGAATTTGTCATGGATGGGCTCCTGCTGCTTACATGCTCGATAGACCAGAAAAGGCCATCAAAGTTAAAGCTGCTGATGGAGAAACTGAACTGACTTTCTTTCCATCTGATATCAAAGCTCTTGGATCACTTCTTTGGGCAAAAGCTTCTACTCCTTCAAAGTTTGTTGGTGGTAGATGTAACGACAAAGATCCTGAAAGAGATCAAGAAAGTGGAAGAATTATTTCTGAAAAGTGTTTCGACACTAACCCAGGAACTTGGCACAAGTCTGTAGTTAACCAAATTGGTGTTTCAGACAGATCTTTTGTTATGGATGCAACTTTCGATTACGAAGTTTGGAACCAGCCTGTTTATGAATACTCTTATAAATACTTCAACGTTGAGTCTTTTGATACTTCTGAATCTTATGAAGAAGCTCAAATCAAAATTGAAGACTACAAAAAAGATAAATTCAAAAAATACAGAAGTGAAAAAGCAAAGTTTATTGTTGGTGTTGAAATGACTGTTGGATACATTGCTGAAACTCAACCGAACCACAGAACTTTTGATAATGCTGATTATGACTATGTCTCAAGAGTCACTTATAGATACGATCTTGAATTGGACGAAAAAGGTTCAATCATCGGTGGCGAGTGGTACTCGAACAAACATCCTGACTTCCTATGGACTCCACCTAAAGGAACCAGAGCAGAGTCATGGGTAGAAACTCAATATCCACAGTACATCACTGATTATGATGCCAATGGAGTTGTATCTGAGCAATTGAAGTATGTTGCTCCTTACGCATCAAAATCTGGTCAACCTCTTGCTGAAGTGCTTGAAGGCTTGATCGAAAAGACCAAAGAGTAGAACTCGAATGAGATTAGCTCTCGTTCTAGTCCCTATAATCCTAACTATGAAGGTTGCCCTTGGAGCTGGGCGACCTTCATGGTTCCCTGAAAAGGCCTGCGAATCGGCCCATCTGGAAACCAATACAATATCTGACAGAAAAAATTGTTATAAACCATGGACAGTTCTTGTTTTCATGGAAGCAGATAACGATCTCTCTCCTTATTCCTACTGGGATCTCTATGAGATGGAGAGAAAAATGAAAAAATACCCCCATGGAGCGAGTTCAATTCTAAGTGATGTACTTGTTGAATGGGATAATGAATCAGACGATGGTATTCGTCGTTTGCATGTTCAAGAGACAGAAGAAGAATATGATCAATCTGTTGACTTGAATTTTTTTAAAAAAGCAAAGCCTTCACTGCTTAAATCTCCAGTCGTTGCTCATTTTGGGGAAAGAGATTTTCCAATCAAAGAACGATTGAAGAATTTTCTTGAGTGGGGAATCAAAGAATATCCTGCAAAGAACTATATGGTTGTTATCTGGGGTCACGGAGAAGGATATATTGGATCACCAGAATCTCAACAAACAACTTCTGGACTGTTTCCTTCTCCAGCAACAAACAACAGCATGTTTTTAAATGAAAACGATCTTGCTTTGAATTTTGATTACCAGTTTGAGAGTACTTTTCCTGCACCAAAGAACTTTGGCGGAGTCGCTCTTGATTATAGTGACTTAGAATATCTCGATATACCGGCCATTTCTGAAACACTGGAAGATATCCGACTTTTCACTCTTGAAGAAGAAAAGAAAATAGACATACTCGCTTTTGATGCCTGTTTAATGCAGAGCCTGGAAGTGGCAT
This sequence comes from Deltaproteobacteria bacterium, assembly GCA_006226755.1. Taxonomy (GTDB): domain Bacteria; phylum Bdellovibrionota; class Bacteriovoracia; order Bacteriovoracales; family Bacteriovoracaceae; genus M0603. Next base: position 24,131 of record SBGE01000186.1, read on the forward strand.
TCGACTTGAAAGATTCTGTCGAGTTTCTCGTTGGTTCCGATCAAATTCAAAATTACCTTGGAATGCCATACAAAATGCTCATGTCCAAATTGAATGACAAAATAATCACTCCATATGAGTTTGCAAAAGAAATACCAGCACTTGTTGAAGAAAGTTTTTCAAAAGGTGGATATCAGGGAGACATAGATCCAGAAGGACTCAGGACTTTCACTGTATCTTCCATCAATCTTGCAGAAATGGAATTACTTCTATTGCCTGCCCTTTCTGATTTCTCACAGGCCATGATGAAATATATTGATGAGAAGATGATCCGGAAGTTGGAACTTGGCTTCATTCTTGAAAAAACTCCAAGCTTTCAAGGAGAGAGTCGCGATATCGGAATTTTCATGGGCTCAGTCTTGATGCTTTTAACTGAAGAAGCTGAAAGAAATGGCACTTGGTCTCAAGCTTCTCAAAAGCTTTACGAAGCCTCACAAAGTGTTCTCTATGCTATTAATAGATCGACCATGAGCTATGCCTACGGCACTATGTACTACTCTCCACAAGATTCACAAAACAAGAACTATCTTCTTGGATTTTTCAAAGGCCTGTCGGCCTGGATTCCCAAATCCGGTAACACCTACAAAATCAGAAAATCTGAATTTGAGAAGTCCAGCCTCTTCGGCCATGAGTTCCAAGGAATTCAGTGGCAAGGATGGCTTGAGAAGATCTATGACGATGCTTCTCCTTTCCCATTTTAATGAGCAAAGGCACTCTTTACAAAATCACGATTAATCCCGAAGGACATTGTCTCAATTTGAGATTTGCAAAACATCCATCTGAAACACATCTTAGAGTTGTTAAGAAGTTCATAGTTTCCTATCTTCTTTCAGAACATAACCTGAGAGAATACTCTGAAGTTTGCCAAGGCGGAGTTCCTGATTTGATTACAAAGGAAGAAAATCTTTGCATTTGGCTTGAGCCCCCAAAACCTCGAGACTATACCAAATACCAACAAATTTTTGATTTTCAATTACTGCTTGAATGTAAAGGTCTAAGCGGTGAAGAACTAAATGATACGGTATGGAATATTGAGAAAATCTCACAAGATACCTTTTTGCTCAATCAAAAAGAACTTACAGCAGTATTGTCTCCTCTTGATTAGATGAGAATCAATGGACAAATGGTCCCTCAGTTGAAATCATAAGCAAATTAGATACAACTTAAAGATTGGTATCAAGTTCATGACAACAATAGAAAGAACAAGATTTGCCCCCACTCCAAGCGGATACCTACATTTAGGTAATGCATTCAATTTTCTTCTCATTGATAAATTTGCCAAAGAAAAGAATGCTGAAATCAGTCTTAGAATTGATGACTTGGACGCCACCCGCTCCAGAGATGAATACCTGGTAGACATTTTCGAGACTCTGGAATGGTTGGATCTATCATATGAGCATGGTCCAAGAGGAGTCGACGATTTTAAGCGCAATTACAGCCAAAGCCTAAAGAAAGAATATTATCGTGAGCAATTAAAAAAATTGAATGGTCTGTTCGCTTGCTCATGCACTCGTTCGGATATAAAAAAAATCTCGCAGAATGGTATTTATCCAGGAACTTGTCGCAATCAAAGCTTGATTTTTGAAAGTGAAAAGAATTGCTTGAGGTATATTTACGAAGCTGAACATTCTCTCAAAGATTTTGTCATTTGGAGAAAAGACGATCTTCCTTCTTATCAACTTGTCAGTTCAATCGAAGACATTGACCAACATATGACTTTTGTTGTCAGGGGAATAGACCTAAAGGATTCTACTGAAGTTCAAAGAAAGCTAATTGAATGCCTTTCTGATGGAAAGATTCATATACACTTTTTACACCACCCTCTTCTAATAGATGAAAATGGTGCGAAACTTTCAAAAAGCGAAGGATCAATGTCACTAAAAGAATTGAGATCAAATAATCCGTCTTCTACTATTGTGAAAGACCAATTTGAAGTGTGGTACGAAAAAATTAAAGATTCGATCCAATGACCATGAATTCTCTACGATGAGAAGGCAATTGAACAGCTTCCAATTTTTTGAAACCAAATTCCGAAAACTTCTTCAAATGCCACTCAATTTCTTTAACGTGGGCCAGGTCACCTGTCTTAATATTAAAAAGACATCCTTTTATTTTTCTTGAATATGGTTTGATCAAACGAAGAGATTCTTTTATCGAAATGGCAGGAGGCAAATTCAAATCGACAACCAACCAATCAATTTTCTTATTTCCTAGAGATTCAACTTCTTGAATAGGTTTTTTCAAATGAAAGAAGTTTTTACTTTCAAGAATTGTCGGATCCATTTCTGCAGGATCAATACCGACGACATGACATCCCTTGTCCAAAAGATATCTCGAGGCTCCACCAGGAGCAGATCCCGCTTCGAGTATCGTCTCTGCTTGTAACTTGTACCCCAAATACTCAAAGCCCTGTAAAACCTTGAGATAGGCCCGCGAAGGTGCACTTTCAGGTAAATGATCATCCAAGAATAAGCTTCCAGCGTAGCCCGTTTTTCGGTTTGGACTGAGGCCAACCCATGTTTCCTTCGCCGAGACTTCTATAAAACTCAATATCCACTTAGCGCTTTCATCTATAATTGGCTTTTTATTTTCACAAGTTAAAGAGAAATCAAATACGACATACCCGTCATCAGCAAATTTAGATTTTTTGAATTCTTCAAGAGCAGATTGCTTTTCCCCCGCTTTGGTTTTTCCAATATTGAGTCCGAAAAACTTCTGATAAACAAAACTCATCTTCGTAAGTTCTGCTGGTGAAACTTCCTTATCCTGATTTTTAAATGTTAAAAAAGTATCTTTGGAAAAACTCGGAGTTAGATGAGGAAAATACTGAACCATTTCTTCTTTTAATAAATCCTGATTACCTTCATTTGTAATAAAGAATAGAAATGGAGAGCCATCTAGTCTTAAGGCCACTCTCCTACTCCCTCTCGAATCAATTCAGGATGACCATCAACCTTGAGGTCAATAATAGTACTCGAACCTACAAAGTGAGTTTCACCTGGATCGAGGATTAACTCGATTTTTCCGCCTACCATCTCCTCAACTTGATATCCGTATATTTCTGCATGTTCTTCAATATTGAAAAAATCATGATCAAGTTGAGTGCCCATCAAAATACCGTCATGAGCTTCAATTAATTTATTTACAAGAATCCCAGGAGGAAATCGAATTCCAACCTCATGATCTGTTTTCGATGACTGAACAGCTTTGGTAATTTTCTTTTTAGCTTCAAAAATAAAGGTGTAATAACCCGGAACTTTCTTCTTCAACAAACGAAAGGCAGAATTGTGAATGACGGCGATGTCACTGGCCCTAGAAAGAGAGTCACAAAGAATACTGTAATGCTTGAGCTTGCCTTCATTCTTCAACGAGTAAAGCTTCTCTACACCTTTTTTGGTAAAAGGATCACAAACGGCAATCCAATTGGTGTCAGTTGGAAAGGCCACCAACTTTCCTTCTTTTAGAAAGTCAGATGCTTTACGAAGGATGCGGTCATCCGGATTTTCTGGAATTACGTACTCGATCAAGTTTGCCTCAAGTGATAAAAACACTTAGATTCTATCACTTGAAGACGGAAGTACAAGCTTTGTCTAATGTCTCTGTTCCCAATCGGCCAAGGAAGAATCCAAGCTTGCTAGGGTCTGGTGAGTGAAAAGATCCATTCCAGAAGTATTTTGAATCTCAAAATTAGGTTTCAAGAAATGATACTCTCTTCTCACACCGCTCTGAATAATTTTTCCAAGACCATTAACGACTTCTGAACGATTATGGTCTTTCACCTGGTGACAGAAATCAAAGATCACGCCTACTGGGTTTACACTAGAAATAATTTGGTTCAATGAATCCATATTACCAATCGGCCCCAAATTGAGAGTTCTAATTTTATGATTGGTACAAATCAGATCAGATCCAAAATTACCGATACTACGACTTTCTCCAGCAGGCTGAACAATCATGTACAGTGGAGAATCACTATCTAGTTTACTCTGCTCCCCTGCGATGATTGGGTAAAGTCTCGAGGTCAAAAGTGATGAAATCGCATACCTTTGAGTGTCTGAAATTTCATTATTGGCCTGAAGATGATTCACTTCTCTGATGAAATCTGGAAAAAGTCCTTTACTGAGGTCTGATACTGTTGCCGATTGGGACAACTTCTCAAACTCATGATTTAGAACATCAAGTTTTCCAAATCTCAATGCAAGAATGAGACTCCCTTTGATTGTTTCAATATCGTTGGGGGAAAGACCTAACATTCCACGTTTCTGACTTGAGTCTTCGCCCAGATTTTCAAGCATGATGTTCAGCTCATCTTCGGCCTTGTCTGCCAATTGGCCAATACTGTAGCCAAGCTGACAAAGTCTGCTTAGCTGAATCAGACGATCAACTTGGTCTTGAGCATAAACTCTTCTACCAGCTTCATCTCGTGAAGGTGTAACTGCGTTATGTCTTCTCTCCCAAGCACGTAACGTGTGTGCGCTGAGACCACTAATTCTTGCTGCTGCTTGAATGGTGTATTCCATAATAATTACCTTCTCGTGTTAAAGTTTTGTTAAATACGGGTATTATTGACGTATTTTGCTCCCCATCAAAATAAGCCAAATTTTCACCTAATTCAATAAGAATCGGATTGTCGAAACGATGTCAAACCATAAATATTTGAAATTACGTTTTCTGAATGAGATTTGCCGAGGAAGGCTGAGAAGAAATTATTGCTTTATAGGCACATTTCAAGCTGAACTTTATAATTATTTAAATGAAAATTCTCGTTCTATGTATTCTATTGTTGGCCTCTCTCAATCTTTCTGCTGAAGATTATGATGGACTGTACGATGATGGAAAATGGCAAAAAATCCTCTCAGAAGATGGTCTCAATGTCTTCACACGCGAAATGCCTAACTCAAAAATTCTAGGCTTTAAACTCGAAGGAGTCATTAATGCTCCAATCGATCAGATTATGGAAAATATGAGAAACGTTGAGACAAGTGCTGAATGGACTCCAGATCTGGCAGAGAAATCCACGATAGAAGAAATCTCTGATGCAGAAGCGATAACCTATAGTCGTAACGATCTATCTTGGCCAATTTCTGACAGGGACTTTGTCACTCACAATAAACTCTTTCTCCATAAAGAACGTAAACTTCTCTATGTAATGACTAAATCAGTTATTGATCAAAGGTCTCCTCCCAGAAAAGGAATCGTGAGGGCATGGCTATCTTATTCCAACATTGGACTCAGACCTGTTTCAGAAAATAGAACTTACGTTGAGTGGACAATTTTTGCGGACCCCAAAGGCAGTATACCGACTTGGGTAGTCAACTTCTATCAAAGAGGTTTCCCTGTAAAATTCTTTAAAGCTGTGGAAAAGCGTGCTCAATCAACTAATCAAAAGCTCAGACCTGGACTCAAAAAAATGCTTGATGAACTGAGGCAACTATTGAGGGAAGACAAAAAAGTTATTTCCAAGAACAAATAAGCTAAATCAAAAGTCATTAAAATCCGATAAATAGATGTATTCAAAGGGTTTTAATGAATCAACAAAAGAAATTCCGCCCGACATTGAAACTGACTGTGTCTGCTCTTCTTGCATTCGTGATTCTTGTTACGACCGCATCCCTTACTTGGCTGAACTATCAGTCTTCTACAAAAACTCTCAAACAGTTTTCAACTGAAGTAATTGAAAAAACTTCAGGTGTGGTTGCTGAACAAGTGAACTCATTTTTCAGAGAAGCGAAAACAACAAACAAGCTCATTTTAAAGCTCGCAGACTCTGAATTGATCAACACAAAAAATCTTATCGAAGTAGAGCGATATTTTTTCAATTTTCTATCGACTCATGAAAACGTCACCATGTTAAATTTTGGAAATCTCAATGGAGATTATGTAATGGTCAGAAGGACTTCTGAAGGAGGTCTGGACACCAAACTCATATTGAGAGACAAATTTGAAAAAAATAAGGTTCTTTGGAAAAGAAGAAAAGCTGGTGCTCGTTTCGATAATTTCCATGAGGATTGGCAAGATGATTCATACGATCCTCGTTTGAGACCGTGGTTTGATGGTGCCATGATGTTTGGAAAACTTTTTTGGACGAATGTTTATGTCTTTTACACCAGCAAAACACCTGGTGTAACGACGTCTGTCCCTCTAAAAGATAATATAGGACGAATCAAAGGTGTTCTCGCTGTAGATGTCGACCTCATGGACCTGAGTATATATCTCAAAAATCATATCAAGGTTGGAAAGACAGGAAGATCATTCATCATTGATGAACAAAGAAGAGTTGTAGCGATAGATGATCCTGACAACTTGACAGGAACTCCAACTGGAGAATCCAAACAACGTCTTTATAAGATATCTGAAAACTCAGCTCATGAAATCAAATCTCTGAGAACAAACGAAGAATTCATCGATTATTATCGTATGGTCTTTCATCAGAACATGATTCCTCCAGGTCAGAAAACCATTTACTACAAAGTAGACGGTATCCAATACATCTCACGACTCAATACTGTTAATTTTGATGATGGAAAGAGATGGCTATCCGTTATTGTAGCAAAAGAAGATGACTTTGTAGGTGTCGCCAAAAGAGCAAGAACACACAATATGATCATTGGTATCATTTTTACTGTATTAGCACTCCTACTTGGAATGTTCATCGCCAGTCGAATTGTTGGAAGACTGAGAGAGCTGGTTATTGAAAGTCAAAAAGTCAAAGTCATGCAACTTGATGACAATACATCGGATTCAAACTTCAAGGAAATTCACGAAGTCCTTCAGGCCTTCGAAGGAATGAAGACAGGTCTTCGTGCTTTTAAAAAGTATGTTCCTGTCAATCTCGTTAGAAAGCTTATCACCAATAAAACTGAACCGACTCTAGGTGGTGTTCCAAAAACTTTGACGATTCTTTTTTCTGATATACAAGACTTCACTTCTATCAGCGAAAAGCTCTCCCCGACCGAGCTAGGAAACTATCTTGGCGACTATCTCACAATAGTGGCGGGTGAAGTTCTCAATTCTGAAGGGACTGTCGACAAATACATCGGAGATGCTGTGATGGCCTTCTGGGGAGCTCCGAATGAAGTTGAAAATCAGGCCCAAAAAGCTTGTGAAGCTGCTCTTCTTATTACTAAAAAGCTAGAACAATTTCACGACGATCATCCGGATATGCCGGTCTTCCATACTCGAATCGGAATTCATACTGACAATGTCGTTGTAGGAAACTTTGGTTCCACAGAAAGACTCAACTACACAGTTATTGGTGACGGAGTGAATCTTGCCAGTAGAATTGAGGGAGTCAATAAGTTCTTCGGAACTCAAATTTTGATTTCAGAAGATACGAAAAATCTTATTGGTGAAGATTTTGAGTGCAGAAAGATGGGAGAAGTTGAAGTTAAAGGAAGAAGCAAGCCTGCCATCATATATGAACTTGTTGGTCACAAATCAGAAATGTCTTTACCTCAAACTCAAGCGAATCGTTTACTCGAAGAAGCTGTGGAGTTCTTTGAAAAAGGAAATCCGCAAGCGGCCTTTGAAAGACTCAATAAGGCCAAGGCCTTGGCTCCAGACGACAAAGTCATTCACTGTATGGAAAAGTTCATCAAAGAGACACAAGAAGGTGAACACTACCATCAATGGAGTGGCGTCATTAAAGTAGACTCCAAGTAGCCGATATTATTGATCTAAATCCAATGTAGAAATTACAGTTTTCATCCCTTTTGGACTCATTTGTGCTATAAAGTGGCCATGAAAAACCTACTTCTCTCAACACTTATGGTGCTGCTCTCCTATGCAGTTTCTGCTGATGAAATCTCAAGATCGAGCTTCTCCGGTTATATCAATGTATACCAGAGCAAAGCCGAGATTGCTCAAAACATCTATGTGGATTTTGAAGACCTACACAAAAAATTGAATACTGAACTTCTTGAAGATTATAGTGGCCTCTATAGTTTTGCTCTTGAAGGAGATCTTGTTGTTCTTTATTTAAAAAGAGAAAATAAAAGAATTGAATTTGGAATGATTGATGCCAACAATATCGATCTTTCTGTTGACCAAAGAATCAAATTTACTTCACTTTCAAAAATTAAATCCAAACTGATCAAGTTCAAAAAAGGGATTCCGACTCCTCGCTGGAGTTATGGCTGTGGCATTACAGGTTGTGATGTGGACTTCGACTGGAAGAGATCAAGAAAGCTCATGGTTGAAATTGAAGCCTTTGATGGAACTATGCTCTGCCTGGCCAAAGGTTTCAAGGACAAAGAAGAGCTAAAATCTGGAAGCTGTAACTAAAACTTGATCTTAGCCCCTAACATGAATTGATCTTGATTGATGTCCAAATCTCTTTGGTAGGTCAAAGAGAAATCAAATGGACCTGCTTGGTGAGCGACACCAACTCCCACTTTTTCTGTAGATCCCGGCAAAAACCTTGGCATATCTTTATCCAAAGGTTTCTCATAAGAAGCTGTGGCCCTGGTTCTCCCTTGATTGGTCACCAATCCTGCCCTGAAAAATGCTGAGTCTCCAATATCTCTCAGCACAACACCAGAATCGGCCAGCAAGGCATAGTCACTATCGAGTTGATGTTGAAAACCTACTTTAACCACGGTTTTATCCAAATGAAGTCCATGTCCACCACTCGTTCCAGCTGCTACATTTTTATGGTCATCATAAAAGAATGCTCGAACCTCAGCATTTACTTTTGTTTTTTCATCTGAAGAATTCCAGTGAGACTGAACAGCTGCAGTGTAATCTGTATCAAAAGATAACTCAGCTTTCTCGTCGTACAAAGTAGCTCCCGTTGAATTTCTAACAACAGTATTATTCGACAACATAAGCTTCCCTTCACCAGTACCTTGTGCACGAATTCCAAAATTGCCAACATTCAAATAAGGAGAATTCAACTCTGCCTTAACTCTACCAAAAAGGTTTTGTTGATCAATTTCAACCAAAGATCTTTGACCTTGCATAGTGGAGACTGCAATTCCTCCATCGACATTCAAAGTATCATTACCAAAGGTATATCTAAAGTCTGTTGCGGCCCCAACTACTCGTTCACCTGTTGAAGTCTGTCCGACGAAAAGTCGTCCACGCCAATTCTGTCCCTGAACACCGACCTGAGAAAGACTATAGTTCCTCGACATCAGGGGATCCATCTCCATTCCACCTGTCATCTCACTATACATTTGACCGAGTTCAGTCGGAAGTTTGGCCACTGGCTTACCTTCACTATTGTAAATTCGATAACGAAGTCCCATGTCAGGCATGGTTGTGTCCTGACGAAGAACAGTATTACCTGTCACATTTTCTTCACCGGTCATGTATCCGTAGTTCATTTTAATGACACGATTAGGGTCGTCTGGGTCCTGAGTGATAAGATTGGCGTGAAAACCACCTGGCGTCTTGTACGCTACAATGTAACTATTAGGAACTCCCAACTCTTTCATCATTTGGGCCTGCGCTAAGGCGACATCTCGACAAACTCCACCTGGATGTTTACCTTTAGTTGAATCAATCAACTCTTCAATCGTCACGATTCCGTCTTTGTAATCACCTGTCCCGTCAGCGCGATCATAATTATAATTATCTCCAAAAGCTCCACCAAATCTGGCAACGAGCTTTGCTTTTTGATCAAAGCTCATTTGATTTTTCACTCCCCGAAGTGTTGAAGCCCAATCATTTGGATTGTTTCTGATGTGATCATAGGCAAGATCAGGAACCATAAGATTTTCTGGAATTTGTAAGCCGTATTTATCTTTTCCGAATTGGCGAAGAAGTTTTTCCTGTTCGCTAACGGACAATTTACTCAAATCCACTCCAGGGTTTTGAGAACTGAAACGACTTCTAAGAGTGTTGAGATTATAGATTCCAGAACCTGCTCCATTGGCACTCAACCAAGGACCAAAAGCATTGCTTCCGTAACCATACTGAGCAGAACCATCGTATTGGTTGCTATTGTATCTAACTTCAAAAAAGATTTTGAATTTTCTCTTCTTTAATCTTTCTGCCATGGGATCTTCTGTGACGTCTCCACCTGTCTCATCACAATCCGGTACAGTCACAACCAGTGAGACAATCTCTTCATCCAACGCCGAAACAGAACTCATTCGATCTGTTTGTTCTGTTGTGAGCTTGAAATTTCCTTGTGGATTTGGGTGCATATCTGGAGCTGATTCATGGGTGACAATATCTCTCATGTCTTCAGCAAGATCTCTTACTTTCTTTAGATCGGAATTGGTGTTTCCATCGTCAGCAAGAACGATTGAAGAACACATCAGCAATAACAGAAGATATCTTTTCATAGCTAAATTATCGGAATACTTGATCTTTTTACTGAGAAAAATCTTATAAGTGGCTGATTTTACGACCATTTCCTTTTTACAAACCCATGGTTTGGAAGATCTTTTATGGTAGAAACATCACCAGGTACAAACACAAACACTTAGAACAATACGCGGGGGAATCATGAAAAAATCACTCATTCTTATCGCTGGTCTTTTGATCTTCACAGGTTGTAAGGAAAAAGTTAGTGGCAGACTAGATGTCGCTCAAGATCTTCAACTGAACAGAAAGAAAGATACAGTAACAATTAAAGAAGGCTCATATTCAGCAACTCTTGGATTCAAAACCAAGAAAAAGCTTACGTTGAACCTTAAGGCCGACGGAGATGCGGGTAAAACTTTTACCATCAATCTTCCAAAAGGAATGGTTGTCTCTAACAGAAATGGAGACTTCACTTTGACTCCAGCTCAGTCTGGACAACCTTACACTATCGACGCTCACGTTGATACTGTAACGACAACATCTGATCTCTACGACGGTGTTGAGTCTTGTTACGAGACAATCACCAGAAGAAGATGTTCTGTCGACAGACAAACTGGTGAAAGAGTATGTCATACTGATTCAACTACTGTTGAAGGAAGAAGATACTATACTTACTTCTACGAAACAGATGACAAAGTATTTGAACTTTCTCTCTTGAATGACGATGGTGCCAAAGCTGCATACTTTGATGGAAGCAAGAGAGACACCAGAACTGTAAGACTTCACTCTACTGGATGTATCATCAAGTATAGAGACTACAGATATGCTTACAGACACTGTAGAGCTTACGGAAGATACGGACGTCATAGATGTCTCTAATCTTAAGCTAAATTATGATCTTCAAAGGCCCCTTTTTAGGGGCCTTTTTATTTGGCCATGGTGACCTAATGACCCTCGCTTACCCAATACAGGTAAGACCCTGACAAAGTCCTAATAATTCAAGTAAGTTTTGGCCTTTTTCGGTGTAAGAAATCGGGAATTGTTACAAAGACTGACATCTTTCATTGCTTGTTTTTTCTCACGTGATATAGAGGATTTGCCTTAGTAGAAATCTCCAACGGAAGTGAGTTAAAAATGAGAAAAGCCAGCTGGTTGGCATGCTTAGCCCTATGTACACAAATGACAGTCTCTGCAGCAGAGTCGACGCCGAAGTTTCACCTCGATTACATCGATTACGAAGATTACATCTATTCAAGTGGCCAAAAAACCCAAGTTGGTGACCAGATCGAACTTGAGATGGCGTTTAAATACAATTACGACAAAAACACAAATGCTAGATTTAGATTTGAAACCAGACCAGAAGAAAATAGAGAAAACAATAAAACTGACCGCTTTGAACTTGCGCTTTATCACACCTACAAAACATTAGATGTGAATCTTGATCTAGAACTTCTCACAAACGATGGAAGTTCAGGTGGCCAAACTCTTGGTTTCGATCTCGATTCTGAATATACCAACCTCAGATGGCACATCACTGATGGCACAACTTTCACCTTCTACCCTTTCAATTTTGATGGCGAAGTTGGTGAAGAGTTCTATACATGGGATGTGACTCGAATCAATTACATCGAAGGTTCACCTTCAACCGTAAGCGGCACTAAAGGTTCTAACAGCATTGCTCAAAAAACAATTCCAGGGATTGAACTCGCAACCAAAATTATGGACGTTACTGTTTATGGAGGACTTGGTGTAGCGACTTATATTCACCCAACCAATCCAAGCTTCAATCTTATCAACAATACCAGTGCGACAAGCTGGGAGAGAAAAGAAGACTTGGGTTATAAATTTGGAGCTAAATTCAAATCTAGTGGAACAACTTATACAAAGCTTGAATATGTGGGACATACTCAATCTGAAGAAACGGGTGCTCTTCTTGAGTCAGCTGCCAGCTTCTATACTCTGACAAGACTTTCTTCTTTCATTTTTGAAGGAGAACTTACTTGGACCAAAGCCGGAACTCAACCATGGGAAGTTTCCAGATCAACAGGCTGGTTTGAGAGAACGACCACATTTAGACCTATCTACTCTGACTACTATGACAACACAGAAGACTGGGTTGGAAAATCTGACTTTGGTCTTTCAACAAAAATTGGAATGGATGTAACCGATACCCTTACTCCTTACGTTCTTTATCGATACCAAGGAGAATATTTTGTCTTCAATGAGCCAGAATCAGCCCACAACCTCAGAACTGCGGATGAAACTAAATCTCACGGAGGACTTCATCGAATTGGTGGTGGAACTTACCTTCGCTACGGCGACTTTGTAGTAAACCCAGAATTTGAATACAGAAGAGCTAACAACCCTGTCTTTGGAAACGCGACTGACGTTCGAAGTGACAGATTCTTAAGTTCTTTCAAGAAGAACGACTATGTTCTTCAACTTTATGTAACATACGACTTTGATGGAAATAATACGTTCAGACCGTAGGTCTGATTGGAGAGACAAGTGAAAACACTTAAAACAGCACTCATCCTGATTCTCACACTTGGATTATTTGCTTCTTGCTCTAGCAAGAAGGAACAAGTTCTTGTTGCTCAGCCGATGGATCCTCAAGTTCAAAACCTATTGAGTGACCTTGACTCTCTTGAAGATAACATTCACGAAGGTATGGTTCTTAGAGCTGCAACTGCACAAGAGAGAAAAGATGTTGAATATCTTCTCAAAAGAGTAAGAGTTCTCTCTATGAGGCTTGGTCAATTTCCAGGAGATACAAGAGCGACTATGGCGCTTTATGAAGCTTTGAGGAAGATTGAAGCACTTGATCTAACGACTATTGATCAAGGGATGTTTACGAATACATTGACAACACTTCGAATGACCATTGATCATTACTCTTCTATCCAAGGGATCAACGTTTTTGGACCAAGAGATACAAGTATCGCTTTTTTCAAAGAAGACTTTAAAAAAGGGATTGGTGCTTTCAGCGCTACTCTTGAGTCAGAAGGTGCTGCGGAGTGGAAGCATGCTTTCTATGAACCAAAACAAACTTACTATATGGAAATCAAGTCTTTCAAAACAGGTACTGATGGTGCCAACCAAGCTGGAGCTTCAAGACTGTCATCACCTGTTATCGATCTCAAAGACAAGAAAGGTGTTACCATTCAAGTTGGGCAGGCCTATAAATTCGTAAAAGATCTCGAAACCATGAAGATTCAAATCAAAGAAGCTGTCGAAGGCTCCGAATGGACGACACTTAAGTTTGAAACAGTTCCAACTGGCAATGATTGGAACGTATATGATTCAGAAAAATTAAATGTACCAGAAGAACTGGCTGGTAAGAAAGTTCAAATTTCTTTCCTTTATAACTCTACAGCAGATGACAACCCTTCATGGCAAATCCACTCTCTCGAACTAAGAGAGCAAGGAGAATAAAATGAACAGAAAGCTTTTTGGCCTTCTACTTATTCTCATTGGACTTGTAGGTTGTAGCGACAAGTCCTATCGTTTGGAGAACACCCAAGAAATTCTTGGTGCTTCAGACAGTCTACAAGGCTCATCGACTGCAGGTAACTTTGTGGCTACAGCCATCAAAGAAGCAAATAATCTGGATATTGTCCTTTATCCAAGTGATCTACTTGATATGGATAAGTTTTCTTTGGTTAAAGCAGGAATGACTGAACAAGAGATCAAAGAAGTCTCTTCCATGTTTCCTTCCGGAGCTAAGGATAAATTCAAAATAGGAAGAATGTCTGGACGAGACATCAAAGCTTTTATTCAATCAAGAACAGTAAGAAACAATTCCGCAGACATTCAAGTTGCAGGAATGAAGTACCATGTCCACACAGTTGGTGGAGTTCTTCAATATGCCTACTTTAATTTAAAGAGAAATGGTGTGGAAGAAGAACTAAAAGACAAAGAAAACTATAAAGTAGCTATTTCTGACTATTACTACTTCAGTGGAGATACTTTTCCTTCTTATTTTTATGGAAATGCTTTGAATCGTGGATTCAATGATGTGGGAAAACTAATCTCTGTAAAGAAATCAGTTGAGACTTATCTTTCAAAAATGACAAGACTTCCATTCTTGAAAGAGAAAAGAGCTCTTTATACTTCATTCATCGTTGGAAATACTGGTGCGATGAAAATTCCAGATATTCAAGGTGCTCAACATAGAACACCTTTTCTAGGCTATGCAACCACGACAACTGGAATTGTAACTGCTTTTGGAAAACGAGATCGCTTCCCTGGTGGAATTGATATCTATATTCAGGATCCAAATGGAGACGGAAGAGACGAGACTTCAGATGCAATTCATATCTTCACCAAAGACGAGAGTTTGAAGCTTGAATTAGGTGATGAAATCGAAGTATCGGGAATTATTTACGAAGAAATGACGACAACTGGAATGGGAAGAACTTCCATTCAAGAAGTTAGTTCAAAGAATTTCAAAGTTCTGTCCAAAGGCAACACTCTCCCTACTCCGGTTGTTCTCGGAGTAAAAGGACGAGCGATTCCAGATCATGATGTTTCTACTTGGAAAGGTGATCTGAACCTGAAGCCGTTCCTGACTCTTACTGATGGAATCGATTTCTGGGAATCTCTTGAAGGAATGAGAGTTTCACTCAATGATGCTTTAATTCTTGGATTTCGTGGTGGTCAAGAAGAATT
>SBGE01000216.1 GCA_006226755.1 Deltaproteobacteria bacterium
GCGACGATGATGAAGGTTTCAGACCCTGTCATTTTTGGTCATGCTGTTACTGTTTATTTCAAAGATGTCTTTGAAAAGTATGCTTCAACATTTGAAGAACTTGGAGTGAATCCAAATAACGGACTTGGTGACGTATACGCAAAAATTTCAAAACTGCCTGCAGATAAAAAGGCTGAAATAGAAGCAGCTCTCCAAGCGACTTATGACAGTAGACCAAAACTTTCCATGGTTGATTCAGATAAAGGTATTACTAATCTTCACGTACCAAGTGATGTGATCATTGATGCTTCAATGCCGGCCATGATTAGAAGCTCTGGAAAAGTTTGGGGACCAGATGGAAAAACTGGAGATACCAAAGCTCTTATTCCAGACAGATGTTATGCAGGGATTTACCAAGCAACCATTGATTTTTGTCGTGAAAATGGCGCATTTGACCCAAGAACAATGGGTAATGTATCCAACGTAGGATTGATGGCCCAAAAAGCTGAGGAATACGGATCTCATGACAAGACTTTTGAAGCTGAGGCCGCAGGAACAATCAGAGTGGTTGATACCGCTGGAAATGTGATGATGGAGCAGTCTGTAGAAAAAGGTGATATCTTCAGAGCTTGTCAGACAAAAGATGTTGCGATCAAAGACTGGGTTAAACTTGGTGTGAATCGAGCCAAGGCCACTGGTCAACCGGCAGTTTTCTGGCTCGATAAAAACAGAGCACATGACGCCAACTTGATTGCAAAAGTTGAAACATACTTAAAAGATCACGATACTGCTGGTCTTGAAATTAAGATCATGGAACCATCTGAAGCTTGTCGTTATTCACTTCAACGAGTGAAAGAAGGAAAAGACACGATTTCAGTTACTGGTAACGTACTTAGAGATTATCTAACAGACCTTTTTCCAATTCTAGAGCTCGGAACTTCGGCCAAGATGCTTTCGATCGTTCCTCTTCTTGCTGGTGGAGGGTTATTTGAAACAGGTGCCGGTGGTTCCGCTCCAAAACATGTTGAGCAAGTTGAAAAAGAAAACCACTTGAGATGGGATTCTCTTGGAGAGTTCTTAGCACTAGGTGTTTCACTTGAACATTTGGCAGAGACGACAGGGAATAAAAAAGCTGCCGTTCTTGCCAAGGCCTTGGATGTGGCCAATGGAAAATATCTTACCAACAATAAAGCTCCTTCAAGAAAGTGTGGTGAAATCGACAACAGAGGTTCTCACTATTATGTCGCTGCTTATTGGGCCCAAGCTCTTGCCACTCAAGCTGATGATGCCGAGTTGAAAGAGGCTTTTACTTCCGTGGCAGCAAAGCTTGAAGAGAATGAAGGGAAGATTGTAGAAGAGTTGATCTCTTGTCAGGGCAAACCTGCAGATATCGGTGGATACTATTGGACCACTGAAGAAGTCGCAGGGAAGGTGATGAGACCTTCTGCTACTTTGAATCAGATTATAGATTCAATCTAAAATTCAATTTCGAAAAGGCCCCACATTGTGAGGCCTTTTTTTTTGAGGTCTTAATGAATGAAGAACTGAAAAAAATTTTTAATCAAGGCAATCTCGTCGTCTACATCCTTTGGGGTGCCCTTACTTTTTCTCAATTGATTTACGCCTTTTTGATTTTTATGCACTTTATGGGAGATCCTGGAAAAGATTTTGAAATGATCTCTTCTAGCCCATTGGCTTTAGGCAATGTTTTGATTTTGATATGCTTTGTTGCTGCTCTACTTTCGGCCTATTTTTTCAACAAAAATAGGGATATTGTTGGGCTTGAACAAGAGATGAAGGTCATGGATACAAAGCTTGATCCCAATCTTCAGCTAACTCCAGGACAATTTGAAATATTGAGTAATGCCAGTACTGATACGATGAAGTTTTACAATCTAAGAGGGAGAATACTTACTCGCTATATTCTCTCTTGGGCCTTTAACGAAGTGCTGGCCATTTGTGGAGTGATTGGAACAGTTTTTGGAATGGAGAGAGTTCACGCCTACACATTCATTGCGACAGGAATTACATTAAATATTTTGATGTTTCCAAAAGTGAAAGAACAATTTGAAAGATTAGCGAAGTAAAGCTGCTCTTTCGAGCAGCTTGTTATCTGACACAATAATAAGAAAAGATTTTAGCGTTTACTTCCCACTGGTTTCTAACTGGTGAAGGATTCATGAGACCAGGGTGATAAACTTTTCCACCACTCATCGCCCATACAACTTTCCCTTCTCCAAGACTCACACCACCTGACCAGTCTCCATAACCACTTACCATTTCGTATTCAAACTGGTTTGGAAGTCTCGCCCCAAGAGTTTGGCAAGCTTGCTCGGCTTGCTGAGGAGTTCTTGCTTGATCCACAGAACCATTGAATCCACCAATCAATTCGATTGATCTGTTCCCTACTCGAAGAGTGGTTGGGAAACTAGTTCTTTGGAATTGAGTGAACATCTCTGATGCGATCTGGCTCATGATAACTGAAGGCTTACCGTTTCCAATATAAGTGAAAGTTTGTCCGTCACGACCAACAAGCGTTACAGTTACTTGGATGTTCCCTCGGCATTCTGGAGCTAGAGCGTATGAACCGTAAGCAATGTAATCTAATTTCTCGAGTTGCTCGTCGTTAAAGTATCCAATACGTTGTCCTCTCTTTGCAGCATCAACAATTTTCTTAAGATCATTGACGTGCTTGAAAGATAGTTTTTTAATTCGTGGATTTAAATCTCGATAGTATTGATCAATATAACCCTTTAGTGTGTTTTCAAGAGTGACATCCAAATACTGTCCACGAGTCGCGAGTGCTTGGTTTTTATCGTAAAGAGAGTCGAATGCAACAAGCATATCAAGCGCTTCATTACCATAAGCTCCGGCCTGCATCAGATCACTGGCATTGCGAACCATAGTTTGCATATATTCATTACGAGTCTGTCCGTAAGCATCTTGAAACTTACAAAGATCCGCTCCCCGAATAAATGGAATTGATGGCCAGATATCGACACGTCCATCGTTTGCCAAAAGAGTCGTTGAAAGTAGAAGGGCCAATAGCCCAAAGACTGTTTTCATGTGTTTTCCCCAATCGAATAAGATGAGCCTTCATAACGCGCTGGATAGGAAAAGGCGAGCCTAAAGTCCTAGAATGAGAAAAAATACATGATTAATCAGGCTATAACGTATTGAAATTTCGAACAATTAAAGAACAAGACAATCCTATCCCTTTCTCTTTAGCATATTAGAAATGAATATCTTCAAGGAGAGAGTGATGTTTAAAGGACTATTGATCCTATTGTTTGCTACGTCGGCTTATGCGGCTGATAGAGTTGGTGAATATTCAAAATTTAAAATGTCTGTTCAGGGAAGTGTAGGTGAGCAGATGGCCAAGATTGCAGATTACCAAAGAAGTGATGATCAATACAAAGTGGTGACTAGTTACAACATCATGGGGCAAACCAATGAAGACGTTGAGATGGTTCCAAGTGAAGAAGTCATGACTCATGAAGGTGCTGCTCAGACTCTGGCTTTTTGTCCGCTACTTAATGGAGTAGTTGAATCACTTGTGATTAACGGAAATTCATATCAAACATGTAAGGTTGCCGTAAATGATGACAGTCTTGAGAGTATGAACCGACCTCTTCCTAAAGGTTTAGTTGGAAGTGGTTTTCTTTGGCTTGGAGATTTTCCTGTTAATGGAGTTGCCAAGTTCAAGTCTACTGATGTCTCTCTTGAATTGATAGAATTTCATTGGAATAACTAATTAGTTCTCCGACTTTCCTTCTTCAGAAGGGGAGTCGGAAATACTTTTCGGATCATGAATATAATTCCAATAAATGATCTGATAAGTGATCGCCTGAAATCCTAAGAAAACATACAGCAATTGAACCAACCAGACATAATAATGTTTGTCGAAGTAATTCACTTTCCATCCTTCATAATAAGCATAAAGAATGACAGGATGAAGAACATATTGCAGAGAATGAACAAAGCGTTCCCCAAAATCTAGACCTTTATAAAAAAATTCGTTTTTAGCAATGGAGAGACACGAAACTATACAGAGGGCGATATAAAATTTTTCCCACCAGTAGGAGAAGCCAGCAAAGAGAGGAATTGCAAGGGCCCCGATAAAAAGAACTCCATCAAAGACCTCGTTGATAAGTTCAACTTTTTTCAGACCGCGTTTGCGATGAAACATGAATTCATCTACACGAAAGAGGATTCCATGGAGAATGGTAATCACAGTCAAAAAGATCGTCATACTTAGTCCTGAGCTTTGTATTTCTATGAATTATCTCCTAAAATTTAGTGAAACATAAAGGAGAAATCTTGTGAGACTCGGTATTTTAATAGTACTTTTCTTTGCTTATTCCTGTGCTTCTTTTCAGGAGAGAAGTTGTAATACTCAAGGTGCTTACGATTTAGGTCGCTCACATGCTAAGCAATGGGGAGCTAATCAATCCAAAATGCTGGCGCAAAACTGCAAAGAAGTCGCGGCTTATTCTCCTTCCTCATTCAGTAAAGACTACACCCTCGGATATATGGAGCAAATGAATCTTCAGTGTAATGAAGGCGTGGTTGAAGCTGATGCCATCGCAGCAGCCAATGAAGGGGACTATTCTCATAAGAGACTTGAGAAATATAAGAATTGCATGGGAAAAGTAAAATTTTCATCGCTTAAAAAGAAATACATAAAGTCTTTTTCTGAGATTTTTTGTAGCGAAACAAAAGCGATTAGTATTGCTCAGGGACATGCCAGTACTCTCTCTCAACAGGATCTGAGTTTTTTAAATCCATGTCCATCAAATCTTAGAAATAAACTTTCTCGCATTTATCAGAAAGAATATGAAAAAGGTGTAAAAGAACAATGTTCTCCAATTAATGTGACTAATCTTGCGATTCAGGATGCACGTGCCAAAAAGGGATTTGGAGAAGGGCTTAGTAATCTAAAGAAATGTCCCGCTAACATGCAAAGTTCAGCTCTTCGAAATTATCGTGATGCTTTTTATCAGGAGCAACAACGACAGGATAGAATGGCCTATCGTGATCAGTTGAATATGGACAGAAGACGTGAAGCCATTAGACGTTCAAGAGTTGATTTCAAAGCAATGGGGCGCGACTACTATACACTCTGTGAAGTTGCTGAAGGAAAAGTATTTCCAGTCCTTTATTTTGCTGATGATAAAACGGCTTATCTTACTGGTTACTTCAAAGTACAAGTTTTTGATGACATTTCAAACATCGTTGAAAACAAGACAAACATCTATGCATCGTATCTCCAGGGAAGAACAGGAGAAAAAAAAGATATAACTTCTTTCTCTGCACCGGCGAAGGCCTATTCTTGTAAGGCCTGGTATACCGGTCAAAAAATTCAATAAAAGACGTCTAAACCTTTGACATGTCAGGAGTTTAACGGCTCCTGGCATCCTAACTACCTTAATTTACATATCAATATTTGGCCCATTCTTTGCTTTCTATAAAGGTATAGAGAGTGAGGAGAATGTTATGAGAGAGTTCATCAAGACACTTGTTTTGGGTCTAATTTTGATTCCAGCGGCTTCGGCCCATGAGATGCCAGATAGTGTGAAGAAAGAAAAACTGATTGAGGCTTTGATCCTCAATGATGTTTTTAAAGCTGAGCATAGAGAAGAGGTTTCAAAAAACTCCAAAGTAAGATTCAGTTTTGCCGAATCATCAATTGGTTATGGAATGATGGCGATTGCCCCAATGGGGATGAACAATGTTATGGGACATTGGGACGATGGTGATCAGGATTTCGAAGAATTTCATATGACTTACAGTATTGGAGATCACAAGTTTAAAATTAATTGCCACTTAAGAACTGATGAGGTCCTCTCAAAAGATAATTTGAAGATTGATTACAAGCTTCAACTTAAGAATTGTTCATTGAAAAATAAAACACTAGGTTCAACTAAAGAAGTTATCGGTCCTTATTCTTCTAAAAAAATTACCTGGCAAAGGGACAAGCGATATGAGCGTGGAATCGATGAAACAGACGCTCACGAAGTTCAAATTTCAGAAGTCGAAAGATTTCAAGGGTCAGGTCGAGCACCTTCTCGAGGACTTGCTGTTGAAGGCCCTATAGAATATGCAGAATCTTCTACAGTTGGAACAGGTCAATAATTTTGGCTAGAAAATCAAAGTTGAAGTAACTTTATTGCTGACTGGATCTTGTTTGAATTGAAAGCCAACATCAAAATAAGTTGTGATGATTTTAACAATGTAGATTCCCATTCCACTTCCTTTCTGTCCACGATTTCCAAGTCGTGAAGAAGTTGGAGATATCTTATTGATGTCATTGATAACGCCTTCAGGAATTTTCTCAGAATAATTGCTAATATGTAATTTTTTATCTTTGAAAACAATTTCGATTGATTTGTCGTTCTTAGAAAATTTGATTGCATTTCCAATCAAGTTACCAATGATTTCATTTTTTAATACATTTTCAGGAATTCTAGTGGAAAAAAGATGATTATCCTCAAATCTGAAATCAAATTGGAAATTTTGGCAATTGAAGATTTCTTTTTGAATAGAGATGGTTTCTTCAATGAGATTTTTTAAATCTAATTCTTTTTTATCAAAACTATTTTCTTTTGAAGTTAACTGACTAAGGCCTCTGACTGAATCGAAGACTTCTCCAATTAAATTTAGAGACATGTTGAGTTTTGCCATCGTCTCTTCGTCTTGAACATCTTTAGAGATTTTCTTTAAACCGAAGTTTAGATAGGTCAAAGGATTAGAGATGTCGTGTAAGACTGTATGGAGGAGATTTCTTTCAGAGAGAGCATTCAAGTAATTTTTTCTAACCCTCTCATTATTGATTAGGAATTGGAAAATGAATATTGATGAGATCAGACAAAGAATAAATGTGCCTGCCCAAACAAAAATATGGCGATTGCGATTTTTCTCAAGAAGAGATTCATAGTTTGTTGCAAAAACAATTTCAGTTCCATGTAATTTAATATTTCTTGAGGCTGAACCCTTTTCGACTGATTCCAAGTGGTAAAATTTCTTGGTGTCATAGTTTTGAACACTCATTTTGTAGTCACTGATCGAATTAAAATTCAAAACCAAATCAAAAAGGATATTAGATTCCAAAAGAATTCCGAAGTATCCATTCCCATTTGAAAACTTGTAGGTGATAGGTAAGTGAACTAACTCGTCAATTGATATTGGGGGGCCAATTGACCCTTTATCTGTGAGTGATGCATTTTTTATTATAGTGGAGAAAAAACTGTCGTTGAGTTCATGCTCATGGAGGATGTCGACGAAGTTAACAAGCTTTTTATTGGCGTCTAGTAAAAAAATGATATCAATTGAATTAGATGAGTCGAGTAGTACATCAAAAAGAGAAATTATTTTTTCTTCTTCGCAGTTATTTTTCAGGCATTTCTCAATCTCTTTAGAGTTCTTCCTCGCGAAACTTTCGATCAGATTAATGCTAGCGATGATTTCATTGGAAAAATGATTGAGTTTGTTTTGCCCTTCCTTTTGAATGAATTTTTTATTTTCTTTGAAACTAGAATTAAT
>SBGE01000261.1 GCA_006226755.1 Deltaproteobacteria bacterium
CTAAAGTATAGTATAACTATATAAAATTATTTGGTTTTACCTATATTGACTTGAAAAGATATAAAAGTAGGAGGCTCGAGCCACATGAAATTCCTAAACATCACTCTTTTGTTATTTCTCTTGGCAGGCTGTGCTTCGAAGCCAGTACTTTATCCTAATAAAAAACTCAAGGCCGTAGGCAAAGAGGCCTCTAAAAAAGATATCGATATCTGCATGGCCGAAGCTGATGAATACCTCGAATCTGCAGAGGCAAAGAAAATTCTTAGAGGTGCAGGAAAGGGATCAATCTTTGGTGGAGCAGTCGGTGCTGTCACAGGGCTTTTAACTGGAAATGTTATTCGTGGAGCAACTTCAGGAGCGGCAATTGGTGCAACTGCAGGTGGGGTTGGAGCTGCAATTTCTCCGGATCAACTCGAACGTGCATACGTGAATCAATGTCTTGAAAAGAAAGGTTATCAAATCTTGGGGTGGGATTAATGAGTTCAATTTGGGCCATTGATGGCATCACTCCCGAAGCTTGTCAGAAGAGATTTGTAGGCACAATGATGGAAGCAATGAAAGTTTCAGTAGAAGAAATTGGCTCAAACTTCATCAAAGCTTCAATGCCGGTCTTCGAAAACACAGTCCAACCTTACCGTATACTTCATGGTGGGGCTTCTGTTGCTCTGGCCGAAACCCTAGGCTCTATGGCCTCAAATTTTGTCCTTGGCGACGTAGGCAAAGTGGCAGTTGGGCAAAGTATAAATGCAAATCATATTAGACCAGTCCCATTTGGGAAACATGTTACGGCCATCACAAGGCCGGTACATCTGGGGAAGAGTTCACATGTGTGGGAAATTGAAATTTTTAATGATGAAAATAAACTCGTATGTGTCTCACGATTAACTATGGCGATTGTAGATAAACCGTCGAATTAATTGCCGTTTGGCCATCTTCTCCGTAGAATATCAATAAATTGTCTCTATCATGGAGGATAGTGTGAGACTCGCTTTTATATTGTTGATTTTATTTTTCATTTTTTCCAACATCGCCTCGGCCGGTGGCAAACTTATATATGCCAAAGGAAATGTTGAAGTCCTCTCTAAAAAAGCCAAATCAAAAATGTTTCAAAAAGTTAAGAAAGGTGCCACTCTCGAAATTGGTGATATCGTGAGAACGAGAAAAGGTGCTCTTGCCATTCTCTCTCTTGATGGTGGTTCCAAGCTCAAGCTCAATCCAGATAGCGCTGTTACAATCAAAAATACTCAAAAGAACAATGAAGAAGTTTTTCTGAATAAAGGAAGTGCATTCATTAATGTTCTTAAAAGCAAATTAACAAAAGACGCAAAACCAAAATTTAATCTTAGAACGAAAACTGTATCCATGGGTGTTCGTGGAACCAGCTTCTTCGCTTCATATGGAAAGCAGCAGAAAAAGAAAGTTAGAAAAGATGTTTGGATGTGTGTGAATGAAGGTTTGGTTGAAGTTCAAAACGTCAAATCGGGACAAAAAGTAAGCGTTAAGGCCGGAGAAGGAATCAAAGTCGACAAGGGCGATAAGATCAGTGACCCAAAGCCTCTCGCATGGACTCAAAAACTAAACTGGAACATGGATGAGTCCAAGGGTGATCTTGATAACAAAGTCTCAATTGAAGACGCCTATTCCGATCCATTGGATCAAGACTATGATTAAGATTCTTCTGTGCTATTTGCTGATCACTTCAGCTTTTGCGGATCATCACATCCCTGATGATGAAAGCCCAGGAACTACTCCTGCAGCTGTTTTACGTGTTCATCACAAAAGAGGGAACACTCTTTATCGCTTTGATTATGAACATAACACTGAAGTTGTGAATAGAACTGATAAACGTTATACGCTCGGTGTTCGCTATCGATTCTTTGAGCACTTAAAAGCCGGCATTTATTATTCAAAGCGATATGGTCAAAGGCACGATGAAGATTGGATACTTGGACCAAACCCTCCAAAGTGGATTTGGATAGATACTGACTCAAGAGGAGAAAACTTTGTCGGTATTGAGCTCATACCGCGAATGTTGGTTGAGTTTCTTCCAGGTACTTGGATTGCAGAATTCAGAACCTTGATTGAAAGAAATTTTTTCAACGACAACAACACAATTAAATTAAGACCAGGCCTTACACATATCTATATGGGAAAATCAGGACCTTTGTTTAATTTATTTTTTCAGTATGAAGCCTATATTCCTTTGAATTATGGAAGGGAAACTCTCTATGAACAATGGCTTTATCTAGGCGCTCTTTATCATTGGTCAAAAATTTTCAAACCAGGTGTATTCTTCACCATGTATGAGAAAAAATGGAGCAGTACTGATGCTTTCTTCATGAAAAAAGGCGAGCATTTCACCAATACTGAAAAAGGAAACATGATTGGGGTTTCGCTGAATTTTACAATTCCGTAAACTTTACCAGGTGCTCTTTTGCTTTTTCTGAGATCTCTCTTCCTCTCGGTGTTCGAAGAATAAACCCCTCTTTCAATAGATACGGCTCAAAAACATCTTCAATGGTTGTTCGATCTTCACTCAATGTTGCACAGAGAGCTTCAATTCCAACAGGTCCACCACCATAGTAGTCTTGAATAACCGAAAGAATCTTACGATCCATTCGATCAAGACCTTCAGAATCAATATCCATCAACCCAAGAGAAGTTGAAACTTCGTTTGGACAGATAACATCTTTACCTCGAACGAGAGAGAAATCTCTCACTCTCCTCAAAACTCTGTTGGCAATTCGAGGTGTCCCTCTTGAACATGATGCGATCATGTCTCTTGCTTCATCTTCAATTTTTATTCCAAGTTTAGCAGCATTGTTTTCAACAATTCTTGCCAACTCACTAGGTTTATAAAAATCAAAGTGAAGATTCGCCATGAATCTATCTCGAAGTGGATTTGATAAAAGACCAGATCTGGTTGTGGCACCGATTAGTGTAAAAGGTGCAATTTCTATTTGCATGGTTCTGGCAGCAGGGCCTTGTCCGATCACAATATCGAGACGATAGTCTTCCATCGCCGAATAAAGAATTTCTTCAACCGAGATATGCATACGATGAATTTCATCAATAAACAAAACATCTCTTGGTTGTAAATTCGTTAGAATCGCAGCTAAGTCACCTTTTCTTTCTATGGCCGGTCCTGAAATAACATGCAACTCACTTCCAAGAGCATTGGCCACAATCATTGCAAGTGAAGTCTTCCCAAGGCCTGGAGGACCTGAAAGAAGTGCATGGTCCATGGCCTGCTTTCTAATTTTTGCAGACTCAACCATCACTTCAATATTTTGAACGACTTTAGTTTGACCTATGTATTCAGTGAAATCACGTGGACGTAATCTGTTTTCGTGAGTTCTTTCATTTTCATTTTCAATCGGACTTACCACTCTTGTTTCATCCATCTTAAACTTCCTTCAAGACCAGATGAACAAGTTGCTCAGCTCTTTGAATATTGGCTTCATTCATTATTTTCTGAGCAAGAGGAATAATCTTATCCTCTTTAAAGCCAAGTTCTTTGCAGGCCATTAGAGCATCTTGAATGATTTGATTTTCATTGGTGACAACAGGTTCAGCCATTTCAGTCATGGTTACTTGAATATCCTGAGCTGCAACGGGAGTCACAACCTCTTCCCATTTTGTCATGGCACTTGAATACATCTTTGCCTTGGCAATTTTAGATTTAAGATCAAGGATTAATTGTGAAGCTGCTTTATCACCAACACCTGGTGCTTTCTTAAGAAGTGCTTTGTTCTCCATCATTACTGCAGTAATGATATTTTCTCCCCCGAGGTTTGCAAGCATCGAGTAAGCAGACTTTGGCCCAACACCCTTAACAGTCGTCAAAAGTTCGAATAGTTTTTTCTCTCTCAAATTTGAGAAACCATAAAGTTCCTGACTAGCTTCTTTAATAACGTGAGAAATATAAAGAGTTGCTCGACTTCCCTCAGCTAAAACTTGCTGACAAAAAATCTGATAACCGACTCCACTAGCCGTGTTGAGAATCAAGTCTTGTCCATCACTGAACACAACTGTTCCACTTAGAAATCCGATCATTTTTCAAATCCTCTCGAAAAGACTTGTTTGAGTGTTCTCTTACTCCCAAAACTTTTCTGTGTTTGTGTGCCTAATTTTTTTTGAGCATTTCGATTCAAAGCGTGGCAAGCAGCGATGGCAAGAGCATCGGACTCATCATGAGTGGCGAATTCTCTTTTTCCAAACAACATGGAGACTGCTTTATCAACACTCTCCTTGGTTGCATGCCCATGTCCGGTGACTGTCGACTTCACCAAGTTTGGTGAGTACTCGAAAACTTTTTTCTGATGACTTTGCATAAAAGCTGCCAGCATTGCTCCTCTGGCCTGGGCCAGTTTTGCTAACGAAGTCACACTTTTCACATAAATGAGAGATTCAAACGAAATCTCATCGGGTGAATAGCGCTCAATCAAATCAACTGCACTTTCATGAATCGGTCCCAATCTGTCGATCAATTCAAGTTTCGAATCAAATTTCAAAACTCCTGAAGCCAGATAAGTCATCTTTCGGCCTTGAAGTTCAATAACTCCGTAGCCTGCTTTCAATGAACCGGGGTCAATGCCCAAAATAATCATAAGAAATCATAACGCGAGATGAAATGGTGTGTCCATGCGGAGATGGTCATTAACCTTGAGCTTTCGATCTAAAAAAATGTCCCACATAAAAGATAAGTGAACCACCAACCAATTGAAGAAATTCCAATTGACCATATTGACCTTTATTGACTCCACTAAAGAGGCAAAGTGTCACAGCAGTTAGTCCAATAAGTTGAAGGCCAAAGCCTGTGTAGAACATCATAGACGTTGTGTATCAATTAAAAACTCTTCTGAAAAGACCTTAGCAAAGCCTTCTTCTTCCTATAGGATAGGACAAACCTACTCACAGGAAAAAGCATGGCAGAGCTCTACAAATCCAAGCCTGTTGTTGAAGATCACTTACGCAAACTCACAGACAAATGCCTTGAATTAAAAGAAAAAGGTGTGCTCCCGAGCATGAAAGTGATTCTTGTTGGCAACAATCCCGCAAGCTTGATTTACACACGAAACAAAAAGAAATTTTGCGAAAAGTTTGGTGCTGATTGTGAAATCATTCACTTAGATGAAAAAATAAGTGAAAAAGATTTTCTGGGCCAAGTAGAGAAAATTTCAGCAGATGATAAAGTTCATGGCTGCTTCATTCAACTACCTCTTCCCGATCAGCTCAAGCATATTGAAGTAGGCGATTTGATTCCTCCTCATAAAGATGTGGATGGCTTTCATCGCGATAATCTTAACGCTCTTTTGCATGGCAATGAAGACAAGGCCCTTCTCCCTTGCACACCAAAGGGAATTATCACCATGTTGGATTTCTATGGTGAAAAACTTCAAGGTAAAAACGTTGTCGTCATCGGAAGAAGCATGATTGTGGGCAAGCCCATGATGCTGATGATGCTCAACAAGAATGCCACTGCCACCATTTGCCACAGTCGAACAGTGAATCTCGCCGAACATACTAAACGTGCAGACATTATCGTTTCTGCTGTCGGAATAGCTAAGTTTGTAAAAAAAGAACATTTAAGAGACGCTGGTGACCAGGTTCTTGTGGATGTTGGGATGAACCATGACGAAAATGGGAAGCTTTGCGGCGATATTGATTTTGAAGATGTCGTTGATCATTGCAAGGCAATCACCCCGGTGCCCGGCGGTGTCGGGCCCATGACAATTTTGTCTCTGGCCCAAAACCTTTTACAAGCAGCTGAAAACAGCTTATACAAATAGTTCGCAAACACGATGGAGGCTCACCATGAGCAGTAAGACGTCACTTTACCAAAAGCACGTTGACCTTGGAGCAAAGATGGCTCCTTTCGCAGGTTTCGACATGCCTATTCAATACACATCAGTCAAAGAAGAAGTCTTGGCCGTAAGAAATGAAGTTGGTGTTTTCGACGTCAGCCACATGGGTGAATTTTTCGTAGAAGGACCTGATGCTCAAAAATTTGTTGATCATCTCATAACCAACGATTTTGTAGGAGCTGGTCCTCTTAAGGCCGTTTACTCTCCTCTTTGTCGAGAAGACGGAACTGTAATCGATGATCTGATTGCTTACAAACTAGAAGATGAAAAGATTCTTATATGTGTCAACGCCGCCAATATCGATAAAGATTGGAATTGGATTTCTTCTAAAACTGAAGGATTCAATGTCACTCTTCGTAACGAATCGAACGACTGGTCGCTTTTAGCAATCCAGGGTCCAAAGACAGAACAGGTTTTAAAATCATTGGAACTTTTGGGAGATGAAGAATTTCCTTACTACTCGATAAGACAATACGAACAAAATGGTGAAAAAGTCATTCTTGCTCGAACTGGCTATACAGGCGAGGATGGATTCGAAGTTTTCTGTACCCATAAATATGCAGCCCAACTTTGGGACAATCTCATGAGCAAAGGTGTTGCTGCCTGCGGACTGGCCTCAAGAGATGTTCTCAGGCTTGAAGTTTGCTACCCTCTTTACGGTCACGAGATTCATGACGAAGTTACTCCGCTCGATAGTGGTCTTAAGTGGACCGTGAAACTAAATAAAGATAATTTTATCGGAAAACCAGCGCTGGAGAATTACGCTCCCAAGTTTAAACTGGTCAAGATCCAACTCGACAAAGGTATTCCAAGAGAAGGTTACCCAGTTGAGAATGAGTCTGGGGACGCCATTGGCATCGTCACCTCAGGAACTATGTCAGTGGTTCTAGGAAAGGGCATCGCATTGGCCCACGTCAACGATGATGTAGATCTCAAAACTACGCAGCTATTCGTTAATATACGAAACAAAAAATACGAGGCCCAAAGGCTCACAAAGGCTTTCGTCACCGGAGGACATAAATAATGGCACATTCAACACCAGAAGAGCTTAAGTACACAAAAGAACACGAATGGGTGAAGATCGATGGGAACACCGCAATCGTTGGGATCACCGATTTTGCTCAATCAAGCCTAGGCGACATTGTTTTCGTGGAGCTTCCAGAATCTGGAACAGAACTATCTAAGGACAGTGCCTTTGGTGTGGTTGAGTCAATTAAGTCTGTGAGTGATCTTTACTCACCGTTAACAGGAACAGTTACTGAATCTAACCAGGAATTGGTTGATCAACCTGAACTTTGCAATCAGTCTCCGTATGATTCGTGGATGATTAAACTCGAAGTAACAAACGAAGACGAAATCTCAGAACTTCTAGACGCAGCAGCTTATCAAGAGCTTTGCGCCAATCAAGATTAAATTTTTTACAAGACTTTTACTTATAAACTTGAAAGCCCTTTAAACATCGTTTTAAAGGGCTTTTTTGCTTGTTTATTCAATGCAAGTAAAAAATGAAAAGGCTGAAAAAAAATTTGATTCATGTAAGTCAAACTTTTTTTTCATGTAGGGTTAAACACTTAGAAATTTTTTTTCACAATAAGTTTTCTATCTCTAAAATATAAAAATTTTTTACTACTTAA
>SBGE01000242.1 GCA_006226755.1 Deltaproteobacteria bacterium
AAGAGTTTTGATAGTATTTTCCAATTTCGACTATATCATCCACTACTGTAGGAAGAGTTCTTTCAAGATAGACATTTTTAAAGTTTCTGGCATCAAGATCACCTAAGCTGTTTACTTTGGCGAGTCCACAAACCCATTGCCCAGAAGCATTGAGAACCATGAACTGATCTTGCGCACAAGGAACGTTATTAGGAGCGTAAGTAAAATAATTACCAGCAGAACTAACAACCTTCTGAACACCAACTCCAGAAATCTTGGCGTCAGTAATACCACCATCTTTAACTCTTAGGGTGTCAGCATTAGTTTCAATCGTTGTCCCATCAACATTAACCGAAAGATCTGTTCCGGAAAGGGCAAGACCATCACCAGCGGTATAGGTTGTGTTGGTGTCTACAGATGAAAGACAAACACCACTAGCTATACAAACATCGTTCCCAGCAGTGACTTGAATCTTACCATCAACTTCCAATCTCTCAGTTGGGGCGAGTACTCCAATCCCAACATTGCCATCAAATACAGTTCTTTGATTCCCATAAAATCTAGCGACTGGAGAATTGGCAGCATTTCGAACAGTAAAAATGTCACTAGCCGTATTTCCAGAAAGTCTCAAGTATCCAGTTCCATTTGCTCCCTGAGGAACAAGATCAATCATGAAACCTCCTTCGGAGGTTATATTGGCTTTAGTACTTGCACCCCTTTTAAGCGAGATCCAAGTCTGAGCAAGATCGGAGTGATAAATATCCACTTGATTGGTTGAAGCGGTTGAGGCGTTTCCAATTCTAAGGCCGCCGCCTTGTATATCAACTTTACTGGCTGGAGCATTGGTTCCAATTCCCACTCTTTGAGTACTTTCATCCAATCTAATTAGTTCTGTTGCTCCATTCGTTCCAATCGCCAAGTCAGTCGCACCAACAGTCGTTAGCATAGGGATTCCTGCAGCTCCAGAAGTAAGTCGCCCCTTGTTATTGTTCCATTCAAGTAAACCAGAGAGGTATTGATTTCCTACGACATGAAGCTTTTGAGACGGAGTGTTTGTACCAATCCCTACATTTCCAGATGTATCTATTCTCATCGCCTCAGTTGAATTAGGTCTGAAGATAAGAGCATCACCCGCTGAAACAAGGTCCAAAGCTCCCGAGTAAGAGCGAAGCATTCCAACCATATGAATGTTTCCTGCTATACGAGATGTTCCCATCACATCCATCTTGTAAGCAGGTGAAGCAGTTCCAACTCCAACATTTCCAGAGTTATCTATTACCATTGGAGTCGTTGCTCCAATCATAAATTGAATTTCACCAGAAGCGTTAGAATCATTGTCCGCAATGAGTTGAACATTACCAGGTTGAGAGTTATCGGCACCACTTGCGGAAACAGATTTACAAGATCCATCTCCATCCAAATATTCACCAGCATTACACATCGTAGCAGCGTTGGTATTGGTATCAGTGAAAGTCAAACATGACCAAGCCGTTCCATTCCAAACTAGTTGCTTGGTAGGATCAGTACATGTAGGAACATCTGCTTTGCCAACTTTTCCACTAAGTGCTGTATCGAGACCATTAACTTCACTGGTTGCTATAACTTTCCATGTGGCGTTTCCTGATACGTCTGAACCGAGATACTTGCCAGCCCCCGCTCCAGTCTGAACTTGGAACTCACCTGTGATCAGTTTACCAGTTGTATCGATTTGGACTTCAGTTGTTCCACCAATTTGAAAATTTACAGGGTCAATACCTGATGAAGAGTTCACAACAGCTGGACCAGAACTATTTACGATTTGAGTTGGGGTTGGATAAGTACAATTTGTTCCATCATCGAGACAAACGTCTTTGCCATTTACAGTAAGAGTAGAGCCGGTGATGGTTACATTATTTGAAAAAGTGGCATTCCCAGTGGCCCAATCAAAGTCCAGGAAGTTTGCTGTCTCGTATCTTGAACTGGATCCTCGATAAATCAAAAGTTGTCCATCGACTGAAGTCAAAGAAGAATCAACGTCGGTCATGTCTTTCAACGTTGCAGTCACTGCACCAGTTCTTCCAAACACTGAAGTAATTTGATGAGTATTGGTGACTTTATCCCAAGAACCATTGGAACAGATAACCCAGTCCCCTGCACCCCACGAACTTTCACCATCGAGAAAAGTTGTACCAGTGGTCGAAACCGCAAAGTAATCTCCAGGGTTATATCCATTACAGTTTCCAGAAGCATCTGACAGAGTGGGAGAATTTGTTGATGCGTTCCAGGTCCCCTGATAAGTTAACCCGTTAAGATTTACTAATCCCCAGTTGGTTCCATCAAACTGAATGACTGAACCTGCAGTAGCTCCGGTGGTTGAAATTTTAGCTGGAGTTATTGCCCCATTAGCAATGTCATCAGTCATCACTTGCCCATCAACAATTTTTGAAGTTGTTACTGAGTTGTCAGATAAAGTGAATGTGACTTGATAAGTGGCTGCGCCATAAGCGTTAGACAAAACCAAATCAAAAATTTGACCAACAACATAGCTAAAAGCTGCTGCTCCATTGGCCACAATGTTAGATGTCGTTTTTGACTCAATTGAAAAAGTATTTCCATTCAAAGTAATGGAATCAACGTTGTCCAATCCTGTTCCGTTGATGACGAGTTGATCGTTAACGATGGAAACATTTGTAACAGAAGCATCTACTGTTCCAACACTTCCACCATTTTTTTTGACAAGATACGGATCAGGTTTGTTTCCAAAATTGATAAGAGTCGTCCCTTTGTCGAAAACACAACTCGACAAAAGTAATAGCGAAAAAAATATAACGACTCTAAAGATGTTTTCCATAGTCATATAACTTATCGTTATTATTTTATTTGCCTTTATGACCTCCACTGGCTTTCAGCTACTTACAAGGCTAAAAATCACGCTTTTTTTTTAGGCCTGCACCGAATAAATGGCGCAAAAGAAAAGTAGAAGAGTCGGTTATAAGTAGTGTTCCGCAAAAAGAACGCTTAACACACCTTAACCCTTCGAATTCACGATAATACGCATGGCACAACAATTGCTTCCAAGTTCTGTAGATTATTTAACTTTCGGGAGCAACTTATGAAGACATTTTTAATTTTTTTATCACTTTCACTATCTCTTTCGGTCTTAGGTCAGGAACAAAAAAAGAAAAACCTCGCCCAAGTTTTGAAAGAAAACAACATTTCAAAAACAGACCTTAAAAACGAATTGATAGGAATTATTAATCCAAGCCAGGCAAATAGAGAAGGAAAGAGAGTCTCAATCTTAATTGGAACAGGAAATCGCCATGACATGATGACACGATCGATCACTGTGGAACAGTATTATGACTCGAACAAAGCTTTTGGGGTTAGTTTTAGCAAAGGAAAAGATCGCTATGCCAGCTTTGAAGATCTTTCATTGAGAGATATGGAAGCTGATATCTTGGAAGCCCATACAAAACTTTTTCTAGGTAACTCTTTTTATACAAGAACTTCTCTTGGTGTCAGATTAATGAAAGGTAAGGCCAGAGATCAATACGATAGTAATACATATTCTTACATTGAAGGTGAAACCGTTAATAGAAAAGACGGTACGTTGACGGTCGACCTTGGTAACCAATGGCAATGGGAAAACTTCACTTTAGCAATGAACTGGATTGGACTTAATTATCAGGTTCTTGGAGAATCAAAGTTTTCAAATGATAATCGGACAACTGCCAATTTACTCAATTTCAATATTGGATTGAGTTTTTAATAGCTTTTCCAAATTAAGGCTCAAAAGAACTCCCACATTTGTGGGAGTTTTTGTTTCTCCAAATCCTTTCTTAAGATAAAATCAGTGAATGAAAAACTTTCTTATCGTAAGTGGACTTATTGCTGCTTTTGCCATTTTCATGCACTTCAAGCAAAACAGTGGAAAGAAACTAGGAGGCGACATCTCCCCGGCAAAGTCTTTTTGGCTCTTTTACTGCATCTACTCTTGGTTCATTTTCATTCCTTTCACCTACTTCACACAAAATATTCCCGAACCCTATCAAACAACATGGATTGCTTTTTCAATTTGGTTTTGGATTCGAGGTGTGATTGAAATGATCATGATGTTCATTACCAAAAATTGGACTCCACCCATTGGAATCACACATAACATCAGCTGTTTTCTTCTCTTAGTTTTCCTCCCCTTTTTCATTGATGGAAATCTTCAAAATTTAAATTCCCCCTTTATGATTTATCACTTGAGTTTGATTCTCTCGATCATCATGGAGACCTATTACGCTTTCACTTTTTGGAAAATTGTCGGAGAGAAAACCAAGGGCGAAGAAGCTATATGGTATGCCAACAAGGAAGACCCTGCTTTCAAAAGAGTCGTTCTGGTCACGGCCATCGCCAATTGGCCGATTTACGGGGGCTTGATCTTTTTTACAGCCCACCTTGCATCGCGTTAAATCTATGGTATTTTCCCCCTGCTTATGGATTCACACACTACGTATACCATTGGCGGACTCGGCATGCTTGTGCTCTTTGCACTCGACTATAAAGGCTCACCCGAATTCCGTGAAAGTTTCAAGAAAGGAGTTCTTAGAAACAGAACTGTGACTTATATGATCGCTTCCCTCTTGGTTCTGATCGCAATGGGAAGCATATCAAAAATGGTAAAAGCTCATGTCCCTGATCTGATGGGAATCTCATCGATTAAGGCCTTGGACTATATAGGCGTCTTTTTATTCGCCGAACTTTTGAACTATGTCTTTCACTACGTCAAACACTTCGGTTGGTTTTGGAGTTTCCATTTCCAACACCATATTGACTCGAAATACACGGTTCTCCTTACCTCTTACACTCATGCAGGCGAGGTTCTGATTTCCGGAACTATTATGGGGGTCCTCATGAGTGTGGTAGGTTTCTCTCAAGAAGCTATCAACACTTATTTTCTCTTTTACTCATTAGCAAATACTTATCAACACTCGCATGCCAATTTATCACTTGGCCCTTTGGATTGGATCATCGTTTCGCCACGTTATCACAGGATTCATCACTCAAAATCCTATCGAGCGAACTATGGATCGACACTCACTTTTTGGGATATCGTATTTGGAACAGCCATTTTCCCAAAGAGAAATGAAGTTGTAACTGACATCGGAATTCATGGCAATAATGAACCATTTGGATTCTGGGAAGAATTCATTTACTTCGCCAAATCAAGAAAGAAAGAGAAAGTAAAGATCAGTTCAGAGCAGTTGGTCTAATCATAACATTTTCTTTTTCAACATTGTCGATTCGATCTCCGAGATATTTTTCAGGACTTGGTTTTTTAACGTTGGAAACAAGTCCTATTTTTTCCATTCCTCTAATCGACGCTCCCATCAAGTCAGTTTCAAAACCTTTAAAAGCCGCAGTATGACTTGATGGAAAGTAATGATGGTTATTGTGAAGGTGTTCACCTAACATAAAAGGAAACATCCACCAAATATTCGTTGAGCTATCTTTTGTAGGATAAGCTTTCTTACCTACAATATGATTGATTGAATTTAATCCCAAAACAACATGACAACAAAGAAGTGTTGAAAGTACTCCTCCCCAAACGAGAAGCTGCCACCCATTTGTTCCAAGAGCAGGATAAGCTGACTCCAACCAAGCTCCTAGAATATAGAGAAAAATAAAACTTCCTGTAATTCCAATGGAGTGATTTTTATTCAGCCACATAATCTCAGGATATTTAGCAAAGTCTTTTACTAATTCGTAATCCGTTTCAAGAGACTCTTTCTTAAGAAGCCAACCAATATGGGAATGAAAGAGACTTCCATTATGGGGTGAGTGAACATCAAGTTCGGTATCGGAATAACGATGATGTTTTCGATGTCCAGCGGCCCACCATAGAGGTCCTCTTTGTCCGCTAATCGTTCCGATAAGTCCTAGAATAAATTGGAACGTTCGCGAAGTGGTGAATGATTTATGAGAGAAGTATCGGTGATAAACAACGGAAACACCCCAGTAGCGAATTAAATAGAAAACAACCAATGAGGCCAACGCGATATGAGAGTAGCCTACAAAGAAAACAGAAAAGGCAGCCAGATGCAAAATCAAAAAACGAAATACACTGGGGGCATCAATTTTTCTATCGTGTCTAATTTCAGCGGACACCAACAACTCCTCTATAAGGTAATGGGTCATTTTACCTTTTAGAGTTCATTCTATCTGCTCAGAGTGTAGGGATTACAGGCCTGTAAAGGCTTTAGACATTGACTAGTGTTTCTCGGAACTTGGCCCAATCTTCCTTGAAGTTTGATGGCAGAGGAAGAGTTTCATGAAAGGATAAAGTGAATGTTAACCAGTCATTAACTGAAAGTGTTCCAAACCCAATAGGCCGAACTCTAGTGGCCGGAGTGGATAAATAAATCGCTTCTTGGCAACCAGGTACTCGAAAAGAGCCTAAGTTGGAGAAGTTTCCGATATAGGGAGGACCACCATTAAGAATATGATCTTTAACGGCTCCAAAAGCTTTTTCTCCCCCTATTTTAGGGATCAGGCGGGCTCCATACCAAACATACCAATGCTCTTTTGACTCGAATTTTCGAATCATTTCTTCTCGTATTTTCTCAGGGGTGTAATCTTCGTAAACAACAACATCGACATAAGAGGATTGATTCTCTTCTCCTTCAATTTTTTCAACATGACCGCGCATATTCACAGGAAATTGCCAAAGAGCATGTTTAACATTTGAAGTGAGAAAGTTTTCCAATAAAAAGTCAGTGAACTTCCTCATGCACCAAGCATTGAAATTGATATTATGACTCTTAAGACCACTTAAGAATGCTTTAGATTCATCAGGGGAAAAGACCATCGTGAATGTATTTTTATCTGGATTACTCGAAGTAAGATCAGTCTCTAAGTTACGATTCTTCCATTCAATGAAAGGAAGCTCCCGTGAAGTCTGATACTTCCAAGCTCCGATAAATTTTTTAAAAAATGAAGGTGCCTTCCAGTCGGAACGTAGATTCGGAATTTCAAGATCATGATTGAACTGATCTTTAAGATAGTCTTTGAGGCCGGCTAGCCCATCATAATTTTCATGATCATATACCGACCAGTTTAAATGTCCATCTCTTGAATTTCTGCCAAGACGAAAGGCAGTAGACTCACCTAAAACCTTCAAGCACCGGTACCAAAAACCTAACCGATGGCCCAACTGTCCAATCTCCTCGGAGTAGTGAATCTTCTCAATTTCCTCACGTCTCAATGCTAAATCCTTGAAATTTCATCTATTTTACCATGAAAAAAGTACTCATCACGAGAGCTTTTGCTGTACAAGCACCCTCATTTTCACTATAATTTACGCACTGCGCAATAGCTAAATGTTGAAGTTGTATAAAGAGGAAGCTCATGTTGACCCCCGTAACGCCTAGGTCCTGGTACCTGATCGGCAGATCCAAAGATTTCAAAGTCGGAAAGATCAAAAAGATCAC
>SBGE01000297.1 GCA_006226755.1 Deltaproteobacteria bacterium
AAAATGAGCTAAGTACGTACGAAATATAGTCGCTGTCTAGAATCTAGACAAATGGCTTAACTTTAACGGCCTGTAATCACATCAATAACTTGGCCGCATTTTTGCTACTAACACTCCCATAGAAAATTTTAAAGGCGAGTGTATGAGAGTTGTTGTTGCGTTAGTTGTTGCCGTTGTATCGTTGAGCGCTTTTTCTAATGAAACTGATGTGAGAGAAATCAATCATCAATTAGAAAATGCCACAGCAGAATTGCAGAATCTGAATAGGAATGAAGTTCGCTGTCCTGAGAACCAAACTGAAGGACCTCAAGCACTACCTTTAAATCCGAGACACCATAGAGAACGACAACCAGAGAATATCGGTTTCTTCTATGAACTCCAATATGGAATCACTGGTCAAAATGGTGAACAAAGTTTTATTTCCACTCCAATTGGTACAGTAAATCTTAGTAGTGCCGTTAAAAATTATGCGAATCGAAACGGAATGACGAGAGAACAAGTCCTTGCCCTTCCTGATGATCAATTTAGAAATATTCTTAGCAATAGTTCTAGTTCATTAACGGGTCAGGCGCTTGAAGATGCTGTTGATAATGCCATGATTATTCGTGATCTTTCCTACTTGGAAAATGACCAGGCGATGTATGCTGCTTTAAAAAATAGAATGCAAGGAGCAAGCTTTGGAAAGAAGATGGGACTTCTCGCAACTTTTCTCGATACTTTCGGTAATAATTATGACAACAACCGAACAGACTCTGATCACCCTAACTCTGAAGGATCAGTGACTTTAACTCAAATGATGCAGGCCCATAACTCAAACTTCAGAACTGGAAGTAATATTGATGCTGGAGTTTGTAGAGATATGCACCAAGCAGCTGTTCGTCTTGCTCATGCAATGGGTATGGAAGAGGCCTTTGGCGTAGGATTTAGAACTCAAGGTGGTGGGCATAGAACACTTGTTGTGACAGATCCTAATAATAGAGGAAATACTTATCAATTGAATTACGGTCGAATTCTTACACAAGATGGAGTAGCTGGACCTTCAGCATTGAGCCAGAATCATACTCTACCAGATACGGGTATTAGATTTAGAGTATATAATGCCAACGATAAACCTGCGATTATCCTTCCAAGTGATCGTGGAACAATTCTTAATCGCATGACTGGAGGACAAGACACTGATTTGGATCTACTCCATTCTGCAAATCTCAATGTCGTTCAAGGTGGTATTGCCACTCCTTATGGAAACTTCAGGGCCTATAATGCAAAAGCGAACATGGGTAATGGTGAAGAAATCACAGGTATCTCTTATAACGTACATATCGATTACAATAAAACATTTTACGGCGAATACGGTATTACAGGCTTTGAGGCCAAGAGAGACACAGAAAAAGGTGTTCTCAAATCAATGGGTGTTTATATAAGAACAACTCAGGGATTTAATCATCAAACACGAGTCTCTGATAATGTTGTTTTAGAAACTCATGGAGCTGTACATCTAAGGACAATGTATTCAAATGACTCAATTGGTGGAAACAATGGCGAAAGTAATATGGATTACAATGTCAATGCTCAATACGGAGTCAGGGCCCACTATAGTACAGGAAATATTAGACATACTACTGGTGTGACATTCGATTCTGCTCTAGACCAAGCCGATGCGCTTGATGGCGCTCAAGGAGTGACAGTTATCACTCCTACAACTTTGATAACTCATGAAATGGAAATTCCAGTGGCCGAGCAAACAAGAATTAATACATTACTTGGTGTAGGTTTTAGAGATCTTGGGACGGCAAGATATGCAACATATGATGCAGAGATAGGAATTACCAATGAAAGAACTGGAACTCATTTCTATGTGGGTTCTGAAGGGGCCATAAATAATAATACCCCAATTTGGCTTCCTGGGTCTGAGAGAGTTGGCCAAATTGGTTTCAGACAGAATCTTGTCGGTGAGCATTTACAATTAAACGTTACAGGTTCACAATCGTTTGAAAATCGTAATAACAATATGTTGATGGTAGGAATCACTGGTAGGTTTTGATTTTGAATAAGCTCAATCTCGAAAATTTTGATGTTGTAAGGAACAAAGAAAAAGGTCTCTTCGTCATCAGGTTTTCTTCACCAACATGTGGACCTTGTCATACCATGACACCCGTCATGGAGAAGTTGGATGAGAATAATCCCGATATACCAATTTATGAAGTCGACACCATGGAAAGCCCGGAGCTAGCGGCTCATTTTGGTGTACGAGGAGTCCCCTATATTGTTTTTTGCGAAAATAGAGAAGTTCTTTATAGCTTCACTGGCGTAACACCGCTAGGAAGTCTCCAATATGTTATTGATAATATCAATGACTCTTATTTTAGAACCCACGGTAGTTTTAAAGAAGCAGAAGTCAAAAAGACGTGGTGGTTTGAGATCACCTTGGCGCTGATTATCAGCGCCCTGGGATTTATGATACTTATCTACAAGCCTTAATTACTGAGGTAACTCTACTGTTACTCTTCTTCTAGATGAATTTCTACTGTCTGACATATTAAAATCTACATCGCCTTGGTAGTAATAAGTCGACCACCAAAGACATCTTTGTCCAAGTCTTACAATTTCCATTGGAAGAAGTCCCGGTACCGGAGTGAAGTGATTATCAATAGTGATTCTCACATGATTTGAATTTCTAGAACGTAGAATTTTCCCCTTAAAGAGTTGTCCTCTTGGATCGGCGCACTCATCTACAACCGTTTGCCCGGCCATCATAATTTTAACTTTTGAAGGGAAATTTTTAAAATTGGTATTAATGACCCAATCCGAAGAGGGACCATTCTGCTGGCAAGAAACATTAAAGCTTCCACAATTGTTGTTAGGATTAAAATTTGGATTCTGTGCTGATGGGGATTTATCACTTCCGCACGAAACGAGGAAAACCATAAGAACTGTAAAAATCATTTTTTTCATAACTACTCCATCCTGAAGAAATTTCCATTTGTGTCAAAAGAGGTTAAAGAAAAAAACACGAAATGCCAAATTATGCATCTAGAAGTCGTTTGGGCCATTTTGGCACCACGGAAGGTGTTGAAATCAAGGAGCTGTAAAGCATTTTTGTCAGGTATTTTGCTTAAAATACTGATCAAGAAATTCATCAAAACTGAGTACGTCACCTGCTTCGATCTGTTTTTGTTTTTCGAGTGACTTTGTACTCATCTCCTCAAAATGCTTTATTTTTTCCTCTGAGAGTTCCATATTTTTGAGTTTACTTGAATAATCAATAGATTTAGACAATGTTGTATTAAAGAAACATTTGCCAGTCTCTCTCATTTCATTCAGTAAACGTTCAGAGTAAAGCTTGGAGCTGTCTTCGATACATTCGTTAAAATGTTGAATTGTATTGGTGTAGTGACTTGATGCTAGTTCTTTATCCAATTTTTCAGCAATAACAAAAAAGTCGGCAAATACACTTTTGGCCAACTCTACCGCATTTACATCTTTTTCACCGTCGAACAGAGTTAAATTCTTTCGCCTACCATGCCTTGCAACCATTTCTTGATTTGCCCTAAACTTTTTAGTCATTTCTGGCGTAAGAGAGTCATTTTTTTTCAGCATGCAATAGATCAAAAAGACATCAAGAAAATAAACTTGATCCAAGTCTAACCCTATAGGAGAAAAGGCATTCACATCTACAGAACGAAGCTCAAGATACTCAACTCCACCACGTTTAAGTGCATTCGTGGGCGACTCTCCTGATTTTGCAACTCTTTTGGGCCTGATACTCGAGTAATACTCATTCTCAATTTGCAATAAATTTGAATTCAACTGAATATACTCACCATCGACTTTAACGCCCAACTCTTCGTAACGTTCTTCTTTAGTCGACATGGCAGTACGGAGGCCATTAATATAGCACTCAATATCATTATAACTGATGCTGATTTTATCTTGTCCAGAGTTGGTATACCCAAGATTACTTAGCCTAAGTGAAGTTGCTCCATCAAAGCTTAAAGTTCCTTTATCATCAAACTCATCCAATTTTATTCCAACAGGTGATTTATTCAAGAAAGATCGGCAGATTGCTGGAGAAGAGCCAAACACAAAGGGAACCAGCCATGAGTTTTTATGAATATTTCTTGCAGCATTCATGTACTGCTTGGACTTGAAGACTTGAAAAGAATTTTGATCTTTTTCAATCTGTTTCCAAACTTCAAAGAACTCATCAGTCATCGAAAAATTAAAATGTATTCCTGCAATGACTTGCATCGCCGAACCATATCTATTGAGAAGTCCCCTACGATAAACTTTCTTCATTTTTCCAATATTGGAAGTCCCGTAATCCGCAATAGGAATGGTTGACTCTTTTTCCAATAAACAGGGCATGGAATTCGACCATAATATTTCATCGTCAAGATTTTTAAGTGTAAAGATATGTAGATCTTGTAAATACTCGAGCATTGCTGCCGGGTCTTTAAATACTGGTGTGACAAATTCAAGCAAGGCCTCTGAGTAATCTGTTGTAATATGCGAATGAGTCAGAGCTGAACCCAAAGCTTGTGGATGTGGTTTTTGAGAAATGACTCCTTTTTGCGTTACGCGGAGACATTCTTTCTCCACACCTCTTCTCAAAGTATCTGAAATATTAAGATTTTCAAATTGCTCAATTATTCTCTTCAACGACATCCCTTTGAAGGCCAAACTTTAACAATCTCCATTTTACTGGTCAATTCAATCTAGGACAAAACAAATAGAAATACGATGTTTCTAATCAACTTTTAATCTGCTGAATCATAAAATACGGTGCGCCGCTAGAGTAACGAGGAAAGAATTTTTTTAAACAATATCCATCAATTAGGTCTAAAATAAAGCCATGAAAAAGATATTGGTCGTAGACGACGTTCAGGAGATTACAGAGCTTGTGGTCATGATTCTAGAATCAGAGTTGGATCAGTATGAGTTTTTGGAATTCTCGAGTGGTAATCAGGCAATCAGTTATCTCAAAGAATCACCGCAAGATGTAGACCTCATCATCTGCGATCACAACATGCCAGATGGAACAGGATCTGATGTCTATACATTCATCAAGGATAATGATCTACAGATTCCTTATATTCACATGTCAACTGGTCTTCACACTGAGTTTGAAAAACTCAAGTCTTTACTCGAAGACCATCCAGCCAATGCATGCATGACGAAACCTTTTGATGATGAAATTCTTACTTCTCTAACAATGAGTGCACTTTCATTAAAAAAAGATCCTTCAGAAAAAAAATACACTCAACTCAGTATTGTGAACGTTTCCCCATATATTGGTGAATTTTTCAAAGTTTATATCGAGATCGACAATAAACCCCGACTTCTCTTTAACGACAGCACAACTACTGATCAAGTAAAGATTATTGAGCTCAAAAACAAAGGCCTTACACATGTTCTGGTTGAAACAGATGAATATCATCAATGGATTAAAAGTAAATTAAGCCATTTGAACAAGATGGTTGGTGAATGCCATTTTGAAGAACCACATAATATTAAACAACTGACCGATACTCTTTTTAAACATTCGGTGCTCATCATTAATCAGGCTAATCCAAAAGAACTCAACTTAGAAAAAATGACTAAATCATTTGAAATAGTATTAAATACTCTTTGGGATAAATCAGAAATAAAAAAAGATCTGTTGAAGGTCTTTTCACACCTCGGTTACTTATCTGGCCATAGTGCCATATGTATGGTTCTTAGCTGGCTCTATACTAAAAAGCATAAACAAGGAGACTTGTCTCTTTTTCATAAATTATCCTATGCTTCACTTTTACATGATATATCACTACCTGATGATCATACGTCTGCACTCTTAACAAGAAGTGATGTCGATAAATCCGAATACAAAGAAAGTGAAAAAGATTTCATACTTCAACATCCTAATTATTCAGCAGAGAAGCTTGAATCACTTGATGTAATTGATTCTGACACATTGAGAATAATAAAAGAGCATCATGAAAAACCTGATGGATCGGGTTATCCAAAATCATTATCGAAATCCAATTCACATAAACTTTCTACGGCCTTTCAATTCATTTTGACACTAGCTCATATCATATACACCAAAAAAGACCTTGATGAGATTCGTAATGATGATCGTTTAAAAGGTTTTGAACTTAAAGATTATCAAGAATTACTCGATTGTCTTCAAAGGAACTAAATATGGCCACGCCACTAGATCTTAGCGAACTCCAAGTCCTCATTGTTGATGATGTTAAAGCTGTAAGACAGCTTCTTTCCAAATCCTTGAACTCACTAGGTATCAAGTATGTCAGAGAAGCCTCAAACATACACGAAGCTATGACCACTATAGCAAATTCTCCTGTCGATTTGGTTTTTTCTGACTGGAATATGGACGATGGAGATGGGATTGATTTGTTGAAGAAACTTAGAAATTCTGATGACGATAGACTTAAATACCTCAAATTCATTATGGTTACTGGTTCTGATCATAAAGTCATGTCAGCCATGGATGAAGGCGCCCATAACATCATTCATAAACCTTTTACTCCTGAAATCATCATGCGAAAATTGGAATTACTCTACCTTTAATTGAAACTAATCAATTTTGACATGGTCCCACTATGAATAAGTGAAAAAGTATCTGCAGATAAAGCTATTGCAATATGAGTAAATACTCCAGGCCAAATAGACCTGGTCTTGAGTGCCAAATGTCCCAGAATAATTCCCGCAATAACACTCCCTACTGCCTCAGGAAAAGGTTTATGAATATGGACGAAAGAATAAGGAATAACCATGATCGCAATGGCGTAACCTGGCATAATTTTTTCTAATCTGAAAAGACCGAAGCCACGAAAAAAATACTCAATCCCAATAAACTGAGTGGCATATATCAACTCATAGACAAAAAACATTTTCAAAGATTCGGGACGATAAAGTGGATAAAATCGATAAAACCCTGGAGAACTAGTTGCGATCCAAATCACTGGCAGCATGATGAAGACAATGGGAAGATAAATTTTTAAAGATGTCT
This sequence comes from Deltaproteobacteria bacterium, assembly GCA_006226755.1. Taxonomy (GTDB): domain Bacteria; phylum Bdellovibrionota; class Bacteriovoracia; order Bacteriovoracales; family Bacteriovoracaceae; genus M0603. Next base: position 7,016 of record SBGE01000297.1, read on the forward strand.
TTGTTTCAAAGCCACCTAATCCTGTTCCTTTATCTGCATTCACTGGAAAGAAAAAATTAAAAACCAGAGGAAAAATAAAGAAAAAAATCATAAATGAAAGAGATGTATAGACTTGAGCGTAAAAAGTGAAACTCTTTATATCAGTTCTCACAAAGGAAAAATTTTTACCAATCTTTGAAAATGGACCCTGCCAACCAAAATATTCGACAATCAACATAATCATCGCAATGAAGATGAATGTAAGAAAGACATTGCGTTTGTCTTTTTCTAAAATAGATTCTGGTAGATAGGAAAGAATTACTTTTTTCACCTGATATTCCTTTCTGGACTTCAGTTCATCAAAACAAGAAAAAGAGAAGCAGCTAGA
>SBGE01000213.1 GCA_006226755.1 Deltaproteobacteria bacterium
TATTTCTGATTTATAAAATTCATCAAAACTATGATTTTTAACAAATCGAAATACATCATTTTCAGGAGCCAAGGTTTGAATTAATACAGAACTCTTATCGCCAAATCTGCCACTGCGCCCACTTACTTGAGTTAGCAGATGATAGACCCGTTCATTGGCCCTATGATCCGGATAATTAAGCTGGTTATCCACACCCAAAATCAAAACCAAATTCACACGCTTGAAGTTATGTCCCTTCGAAAGCATCTGAGTCCCAACGAGAACATCAATATCACCTCGATGAAACTCTTCTAGCCTTTCTTCCAATTGTTTCATCGTTCCGATTTCATCTCTATCAAAGCGACCAATTTGTTTGTCAGGGAAGGCCAGTTCCAATACTTCTTTTAATCTTTCTGTTCCAAAGCCCTTACTTAACAAATTCATGTTTCCACATTCTGGACAAATTTCAGGCAGATTATCTTTATAATCACAAATGTGACAACTAAGAGTTTTTCTTGCTTTAAAAACGCGAAGAGAGGTATGGCAATTTGGACAATCGAAACTATGTCCACAGTTATGACATTGAATAAAGTTAGCAAAACCTAACTTGTTCACAAAAACTAAAACTTGTTCCTTTTTTGCAAGGGCCTCTTTAATTTTATCAATACTATTCTGGTGGAATGGCCAATAGTCATCCGTAAAAGAAACAGTGCCTCTACAATCAATCAATTCTACTTCTGGTAGCTCACCCTTTCCTGCTCGCTCCCTCAACTCGTAATAATTCTCTGTAGCATGAAAGCGATACCAACTTTCCATCGTGGGTGTTGCTGATCCCAAAATAACTGGAACATTTGCCAATTGTGCTTTTTTGATTGCCAGATCTCTAGCATTATAGGGACATCTATCCTCTTGCTTGAATGAGTTATCATGTTCTTCATCAACGATCACCAAACCAAGATTTTCCACAGGAAGAAAGACACTACTTCTAACACCAATAATCAACTTGGGCTTGTCACTTTCTAAACATAGTTTCCAAAGTCCAAACTTATCCGAATTAGATATACTGCTGTTATAACTATAGATTCCACAGTCTAAATGCTCCTCAAAAAGCGAAACGAATTGTGGAGTCAGATTGATTTCAGGAAGTAAAAATAGTACCGATTTGCCCTGACTCAAGACTTGTTTCATGAGCTCAAGGTAAATCACACTTTTACCACTGCCGGTTACTCCATGAACCATATATTGGCCAAATTTATCAAGGCCACCTCTGTTGATACTTTCAAAAATAATTTTTTGTCTTTCATTCAGTTCAAACTCAAGTGGTCTGGCCTTACCCTTTAGAACAGAGAGCTCTCTTGGTCTTTTCAAAGACTTAGGCAAAGTATCAAAGATTAGTTGTCCTAGTGGATAGTGATAATATCCAGCTATCCACTTATAAAATTTGATTTGATTTGGAGTAAGTTCTATTTCAGAGCAAATTGGCTTTTGAAACTCTTTGATTTCAAAATTCTTAGCGCTTTCTGGTGGATCATTCATGTACTCTAAAATGCATCCAGTTTCTTTTCTTTTACCTAGAGGAACCTCTACAAAGCTCCCCTCCTTCAAATTAGAAAACTCTGGATTGGTCTTGTACGTTAAGACTCCATCTCCAAGGGGTGTATTTAGCGCTACCTGACAAAATGCTTTGCTGGTATTTCCTTCAATAGACAAATAGCTTCACCATCGTATTTTCACCCTCAGAACCTGTAGCCATCTGAGGTTTGTCTTTTTTATTAGTTTCTACTAACTCTTGATATTTCTTATAGCGCTTCACTACATTATCACCAGTATTTTTAAATGCCTTGTAAGATGTAATTTGAACTTTAAATACTCTTTCTAGTAAATCTTTAATGAAGACGAATTTAGGCAATTCGTGAATTCCATCAAAGAGTATATATTCGCCCATATTTATTTTGATATTTGAACCACCATGTATATGAACAAACTCAGACATTCTTAATTTTTTACTTTCGAATTTTGCATTCGTATTTTCAAGTTGAACTTGCCAAAAGAAGTCATCATTTTCTTTAACCAAAGAAACGGTTTCATCCTTACGATAGAGAGGTTTATTCATAACCTCCTTCACCAATTGTAGTTTCTCCGGATCTTCTGGCTTAAGCGGATTTTCCAATTTTTCTTTTAGTGTTTCATCATCCTTTATTGTTTGAAGATATTTCTTGTAATCATTCAAAAGCTTGAATTTTTCTTCATTTAACAACTTCTCGTTTTTGTTGAAGTTCGTATTATATTTAGTCAACAAAGTGGATATGGCCCTTGAGTCATTTAGAGCAAGAACATTTAGCAGTGAATAAAACACTTCCCTTTCAATATATTTATCTGCTGCTATTTTTTCCAAAATATTTGAAAAATACTTAACATCAATAATAGACTCAGTACTTAATTTGGAATCGTCATATTCAACTAAAATGGCCTCAATTCTAGCTTCAGATTCTAATCCATAAATCACCTTAAAGTATCTTGGTTTAATAGTTTCCTTCATCAACGTTTCTTCAACTTTTTCATTAGTTTCAGAAACTTTGGCATTATCAAGAAGCTTCTTGTTTACATTTTCTTCAATGATAAAAGTCAGAACAACCAGATCACCTTCTATATCCTGATTGTTTCCATTTCTAAAAAGTCCCTCAGTCGTTGGAATAGCTCCAAAAGCTATCGAGAGTTGAAAAAATAGAAATATGATTACAAAATTTTTCATATTGAATACCTTACAATTTTTTCCTTTATAATATTGACCATAACCTCTTTCAACTCAGGATCTCGAAGCGCGAATTCTACAGTTGCATTTAAATATCCGTTTATGGAGCCCGTATCGAATCTGTCGCCTTCAAAAATATGTGCATACACATCATCTTTTCCAGCTAACATATTAATCGCATCCGTGAGTTGATACTCACCCCCCACACCTCTTGGAATTTCTCTCAAGCAATCAAAAATTTCGTTCGTCAAAATGTATCTTCCTGGAGTTGCAAGATTTGTTGGAGCAACATTTGGTTTTGGCTTTTCAACCATCTTTTGCATTTTTAGAGTTTTATTCCCTTCTAAAAATGTTCCATCAACAATTCCATATTTATCTGTATCAGATTTTGGAACTTCCATTACGCCTATGACACTTTTTCCAAACTTTGAACTTATTTCCATTAGCTGTGCGGTCACTGGTTTTTTGGCCAAAACCAAATCATCACCTAAAATGACAGCAAATGGCTCACTACCAGTAAAAGATTCAGCGTGGGCAATGGCATGACCAAGTCCCAATTGTTCTTTTTGTCTTACAGAACAAACTTCTATTTTTGAGCCAATCTCTTGAATTTGCTTGAGTAGGTCCTCTTTCCCTCTTTCTTCTAGGAAATGCTCCAGTTCAAAATTTCTATCAAAATAGTTTTCGATAGCCTCTTTTCCACTCGAAGTAACGAAAAGGACTTCTTCAATGCCACTTTCCACTGCTTCCATGACAGCATAATGAATCATGGGTTTATTGATAATTGGTATCATCTCTTTGCTAACTTCTTTAGTTGCAGGTAAAAATCTTGTTCCTTTTCCTGCAACGGGGATGACGGCCTTCGTAATGTTCATTATAATTTTCCTGTACTGCAAAAAGGTTTTTAAATTATGCAAATAAACAGCCTATCACGTAACAACTCAATGATAATCAAGCGCTACACAATATTTTCGCTCTTAATACTCTTGATTTCACCCGACTCTTTTGCTCGGTTAAGAGATTATGAGACAACTCGTTTAAAATCAACGGCCGGAACCGGTGTTGGTAGCGTTCTCATGGATGAATCTTCAATTTTAAATCCTGCTGGATTGGCCTTTTACACCATGGGAAGTATTTATTTCCAAAAGGGTGGCACAACTGTAACCAATTCAAACCCCACTGAACCATATCGAGGCAATGAACCGGCCTCTATGGGGATCATAGCCTCTGATGCAAGTGCCGGAACTGGTGGCTCAATTTCCTACACCACACAAGCCCAGGGCTTTGAGACCAGAAAAAGAATTTCAGCCGCGCTAGCGACACCAGTAACAAAGAATTCAGCGATTGGTTCAACCATAAGAAAGACAACAGACGAACTTTCTCCTTCTGGTTATGGAAACGATCTTTATAAGGAAAGATACACTCAGTTTATTTTCGGTATTACTCACGCAATATCTGACAAATTCACTTTGGGATTAACGGCCGTTGACCCCCTCAAGAAAAGAGCTGAAGACACCCGCGGCTTAATGGGCTTCCAATATACATTTGAAAATATCATCACATTGATGGGTGATCTTGGTGCTGATTACAGTACAGATCCTTCTTCAACGCTTCAATGGCGTGGTGCACTTCAAATTAGAGCATACAATGATTTTTATCTAAGATTTGGTACCTTCAGTGACAAAGCTTGGTCAGAAAGAGGAAATGGTGCAGGAATCGGTTGGGTTGGACCAAAACTGGTATTTGAAATTGCCTATAAAAACACTAAAATTGATGAAAGGGCAGAATTAAACCAGAAAGGTCAATCCATAAAGGATACATCTTTCTCTCTAGCCTATAAATTCTAACCAAGCTGGAGATTCCATTTGGTCAAACCACCTACGCTAGACAGTGTTCCGGAACCTGTTGCCCGAGCATATCTCGAAAGAGTTTCTCATTTCAAGAAAGCAAAAATCTATCAGCAAAAAGATGATATCCCACGAATGGTGGAGTCTGTTAGAAAGTATCTAAATGCCGTTGCTGCTTTTCATGGAGTTGAAGAAAAGCAACTTCATCCAAATCAATTCAAAGGATACGATCACGTTTCAGAACAATTGCTAATTAGTCACGCCTACTGGGATCTTTGTAAAGCTTATGATCGAAGTGAAAAACTTCAAGAAGAAGCTGTTCGTTGTCTCAAGCAATTTGCACTTTTTTCTATTGGCTTCAAATATCAATATGCAAACTCTGTAATGATTAAAAAATATCTCCGACAGAGAAAGGCCAACAATGTAAAGGCCTTCCAACAGGCATATGACAAAATTTATGTCAAAGCGAAGGGTTGTTTTGTAAGTACCTACGCATTTGGTTCTGATCATATGGTTACTAATCAGCTTCGATTACTCCGAGACGATTTTATTGAAACGAATCATATTGGAGTTAGTTTGATGGATAGATATTATAAACACAGTCCCAGGCTTGTTACCTTCCTGGAGAACCTACCTTCTCCATTCAAATTTTTATCTCTTAAGCTCACTCAGTTTTTACTTTACCCTGTATATCTGGTCTCCAAATTATTGGTTCGTAAATGACTTTATTGAAACGTTTTATATTTAGTGAGTGGATGAAAGTTTTTGGAGCGGCCTGTATACTCCTTTTTCTACTTCTTTCTGTAGCAAATCTCATTTCAGGTTTTTTAAGAGGTAATGTTTCTGCTTCAGATATTCTTATGAACCATTTGCTTGAAGTTCCAGGGAGTCTTAATCGAATTTTCCCTATTGGTTGTCTGATTGCTTCATTATTTAGTATCAACAAACTAAAGAACAGAAATGAACTGACCGCCATTTTTGCGAGTGGGTTTTCAAGAAAAGATTTTATTTTCATCATCATACAGGCAAGTTTGATTGTAGCTGTACTTCAATTTTTTATTACGGGCTTTATTGACCCCTTTGCAAAGAGAAATAAAAACCTTTTAATTCAAGATTCCGAAGCCAAGTTTAGAAATCTGAAGAGTCGTGGACTTAAAGCTAGTACAATTGGGTCTGGCCGACTCTGGTATAAATCAGAGGGCTACTACTTCTCATTTGCAAAGTATGACAAGAACACCCAATCTCTCTATGATGTGAGTCTTTACTACATTACTCCTGAATACAAATTGAAACAGAAAGTTCATGCAGATATAGTTACGTTCAAAGAGAATAAGTGGATTGCAAAGTCTGGCAAAAGCATTCTTAACATTGACCTCGGAAACTTCCCAACCATCAATGACCTTACCGGTTCTGAAGTTGTCATCGACGAGAAACCAAAAGATTTTCTCCAAATTGAAGCCGATATCACGACCTTAAATATTATTGGCCTCTATTCCTACATCAGTCAGCTAAAGAGAAGTGGAATTAATATCAATGAATATTTGGTAATGTTCTACGACAAGTTTAGCTCAAGTATAATTTGCATAATCTTCAGTCTCGTCTCAAGTATTGCAATTTTTAACCCCAATAGACGAGGTAGTAGCTTTGGGCGCTCAGTTGTATTTGTTTTTATCTTCACACTTATGTATTGGTTAATTCAAAGTTACTTTATAGAAATGGGCAAAAGCAGCAAGATACCTGCTCTGATATCTACATTTTCAGTTCCAATACTCTTTTCCCTATTTCTGTCGTTTTTCTTTTATAAAAATAGAACATTAAGATGAATAAGAGATTATTTTTTCAAATATTTTTTGCAGGTCTTTTCATTTTCATCCTTTTGATGAACCTAGGAAGTGTAGATGCCCCTAGACAGGGAACTGAAGGTTTCTATTTGCAAGTTGCCAAAGAAACATTTCTAAATGACAGCTGGCTGACTCCGATGCACATGAATCAACCACATTGGTCCAAACCACCTCTTCAATTTTGGTTGGCCTTTCCTTTTTATGGATTCTCCGGTGGAACTAGTCTTTTTTCCTCTCGACTTAGTATTTTAGTTTTCTCTTTAATCATGGTGTGGCTTATTGATCGTTGGTGCCAGAGGCAACTTCGCTCCAAAAATCTTTATTTCTTTCTCTTTTTTTGCGGAACGATCGGCTTTCTTAAGTATTCAAGAATTTTCATGATGGAGATGCCACTTTCCCTCCTTACTACATATGCTGTCTTAAAATACTATGAGTTCTACAAAAATAGAGAAAATTCAGAGCTTGCAAAAAGTTCTTTTGCTCTTGCTCTAAGCAATTTGGTTAAAGGACCTGTTTCTTTTGTCATGGGTTTTGGCGGGATAGGACTTTATCACCTTACAAGAATGATCATCAGTAAGGAGAAGCCACGCTACAAAGATGTTATAATTTGGGCCCTTGCTTCGATATTTATTGGTTCGATCTGGTATTTGATCTCTCTCATAAATCATGGTGAGGATTTTTTTAACTACTTCTTTTTGAGAGAGAATGTCGGCAAGTTTACTGCTCAAAGTTATCCCGTACGCGTCTTGTTTCAAGGATTACTCATATTTGCCTTGCCTTGGTCATTATTTATTCCATTTATGTTTAAGGAATTTAAAAGTAACGTTAAAACTAACAAGACGTTTCAGTTTGTTTTTATAAATTTTCTTTTCTTTT
>SBGE01000077.1 GCA_006226755.1 Deltaproteobacteria bacterium
ACGAAGTTCTAACCAATGATAAGAAGTGGTCTATTTCTTTGTGGTTTAAAACTGGTATCAATCAGATTGGAAAACGTTTAATTACATTTCACCGTGGAAATTACAACGATGGAAGTGCGACTTATCTTGGTCTTGAGAAAGGGCGAATCGTTCTTGGATTCATGAATAAGAAAGGACAGCTTAGAGAACTTGGTGCTGAGTTTTATTATTTTGATGAAAGATGGCACAACATCGTTGGGACATACAGCAAGGGCGATGGCTACAAACTTTTCATCGATGGAAAACAAAGAGCTGAAGTAAAAGATGACTTCACTGGTTTTGGTCAGCAAGTGGGACATATCGGTTCGTATAATAATGTCAGCATGAATGTTGAAGCTTATATCGATGAAGTTTCAACTTGGTCGACAAATCTCTCTGCAGGTAATGTAGCAGAAATCTATAACGGCGGATCGGCCTATAATTTGGCGAAGCATTCCAACAACATCAACAGAAGAGCTTGGTGGAGAATGGGAGATGACGCTAGAGACAATTCTAAAAAGATCTACGATCAGTTTAATGACCTCCACGCCATCGGCGTAGGCGTCGACCCAGGCGATTTTAGCCCTGACTCACCATAAAATTTAAGATAAGATAGCCTCCTTCGGAGGCTTTTTTTATGTCCGCAAAAGTATTAGTCACTGGCGGAGCCGGTTACATTGGCTCACATGTCGTCAACCTTCTTGGGAAGGCGGGATTTGATATTGTTGTTGTCGACAATCTTTCAACCGGTAGAGAAGAAAATATTCTCGCAGGCCGCTTGGTCAAGATGGATATTGGCGACACCAAAGAACTTGATGCTTTAATGAAAGCTGAGAAGTTCGATGCTTGTTTGAATTTTGCAGGATCGATCATTGTTCCGGAGAGTGTGGATAAGCCGGTTCTTTATTATCAAAACAATACTGTTAAGACGCTTGGTTTGATTGACCTTTGTGTTAAGAACAATGTGAACAATTTTATTTTTTCTTCAACGGCTGCCGTCTATGGAAATATTGAAGGCGGCGTTTGTTCGGAAGAGTCACCGGTTGCTCCGTTGAATCCTTATGGACGAAGCAAACTCATGACCGAGTGGATGTTGGAAGATGTTTCTTTTGCTCATGAAAAATTCAATTACGTTATCTTGAGATATTTCAATGTGGCCGGCGCTAACGTTGAAGGTAAGCTTGGTCAGTCTGGACCAAATTCTACTCACTTGATTAAAGTTGCTTCCGAAGCTGCTTGCGGAAAGCGTGAGAAGATGGCTGTGTTTGGTACTGATTACGAAACTAGAGATGGAACTTGTATTAGAGATTACATTCACGTAGACGATCTGGCCCAGGCCCACGTCGATGGCATTCAGTATCTTCTTAAGGGCGGAAAATCAGAAATGATGAACTGCGGATATGGTCACGGCTTCACCGTTAAAGAAGTGATCGCTGCCATGAAGAAAGTTACAGGCATTGATTTCAAAGTTGAAGAGGGACCTCGACGAGCAGGGGACGCAGAGACGTTGATGTCGAAGGCCGATAAAATCAAAAAAGTTTTAGGCTGGACTCCTAAGTATGACGATCTGGAATTGATTGTGAAAACTGCTTACGAGTGGGAACAAAAACTTTCTTAGTAAAATCCACAATAGTCAGGATTTGGATTTACTTCTACTGCTCCAGTGCCTCCGGATTGGGTTACTGGAGAAGGGACAGATCCGCCTGGAACATTGGCATCAGTTTCTACACAGTACTCAAATTTAGCGTAACCACCCCACATTCCAGCACCGCCATTGATTTGTCCATTGGCGTGAAATTGATTTGAGCTGATGTTTGCGGCCATGGCTGTTCCGAGGTGATTAAAGACAACTTCGCCAAATTGAGCGAGAAGGGTTCCTCCAGCTGTCTGAGAACCAGTTGTTACGGTATCTCCACTTGCTTTGATAAAGAGTCCACCACCGGAGTCATAAGAATATTTTAATGTTCGAGCGCTTATAAAGAGGATGCCACCACCTTTTTCCGTGGCATTTACCCCATTGTTTCCGCCCATGAGCAAGCAAGGAATTCCCGTTCCACAACCACTCATATCAACTCCGGCATTATTATTTCTTCCTGCCCCTGTTGCATAGATAGAACGTTGAATAGTTGTCGCATCGACAGTCATTTCATTTCTAACTCTAAAGGCCTTGATTCCACCTTTGCCAAGACTTTGAGAATAGTCATAAGCATAAATATCCCCATTTACATCAAGGTTTTCAAAATTGAAGACTTTCACTAGCTGCATAGATAGATAGTCCGTCGTTGGTATAGCAACACTTAAATGTGAATTCAAAGGTAAAGACAATGGTCCATAATGTGTTTGTTGATGAATTGGACCATGTAGAGTAACAAGGTTATTACCATTGTTTGATTTAACGTGAGCAAAATTAAAGCGGCCAGGTTTGAACCCTGATGTACAGCCTTGGCCAGCACATTCATTCACATACCACATGACTTCATCTCCTGGTTGAAAATAAGTCGCTGTAGTATTTGGTACAGTTAGTACAGTTCCTGTGTTGTCGATCCCAATAATTCTTTCTTCGTGATTTCCGAGAAGAGATGCTGATGTCCCATTGCCATGTTTTCCCGAACCAAAGAAAAAGTTTTGTTGACCACCATTATCAGTAGGTGTTTGAGAGTTATGCTCTAAAAAGAGATAAGCTTGGCCACCAATCATTGTTAAATTAGAATCTTGTTCTTGATGTTGAGGACCTGCTGCAAGACCATTGAATTTGTATTCAATAAATTGCCCTTGGCAACCAGCTTCAGTAAAAGAAAAAATATGAAAACCAGGAAGACCGTCGTCTTTAAGAGTATCTCCAAGCGGTAAACTTAAGTTTGAGTTTACATCTGGATTAAGACAATGAGATTCCATGTGACCCATTGGTTGACCACCACCATTTTCTGGACCGATGTGAAAATATGTTTTCACAAGAAAGCTTCTTCCTAAGCCAAAGTTTGAGTTGCCACTCGCACATTCAGTTCCACCGGTTGGAGTCCCAAGTGTTACAATGTCTTGGCAAGTTGCAATCGTGATTGTTGGAATACTCGCTGAGATCGATGGATCATGCGGATAAAAATCATGAGGCATCGGAAGCTTTTGCATACAATTTGCTTGATTCATCGAAAAAGAAATTTGTTCTTCAGGAGCTTCCAACAACTTAGTTTGAAAATTACATCGAACATTTCCAGCAAACCTCGTCACACCTGCGGCCTGAAGAGCCGGTGTTCCTTCCCATCCGATTGCGTAAAAATCCCATTCACCTTTTTCAAGTTCGATCACCATACCATCAGAGGCATTTCCATCGAGCGTAAAGCTCTGATCAAACATTCGATGTTTCCCCATAACAACAAGACCAGCTGTCTGAGCAACACCATTAACCAAAGCACCCGAAGATAATCTCAAGGTGACTTTTGATTTCTTTTCTTTGCGCCCACACGAAGCGAAAAGAAGGGTGAATGTGAGAAGCAAAATAAACGTTCTCATACCTATATCTTATCGGAATACTCGGAAATAACTTTAACTTGCTGTTATTATTAGAGTTCAATCAGAGCTCTTTACACTTTATCGCCAAGATATTTTGCCGTTTTGAATTACCGGAGATAAACTCAAAAGCTATGAATTTCAATAATTTGGCCCTACATCTGAGCTTTGCTTCCCTGGTTATCCTGGCATTTGCCACATTTACCTCACTTAGTATCTCGGCCGGGGCCCACATCTTTATAGTTGTTCCGGGAATCTACTTTTTCTTCAAACATTTCAAGCAAAAGCGTCAGCTCCCATGGTCAGCAAAAGTTTTATTTCTTCTTTTTGTTACAGTGATCGCTTCAGTTTTGGTGAACACTGCTATCATCGAGCATCCCGTTCGAAATATTTTGAAAGGGAAATACTTTTTGTTCGCTCTTTTCTTTCTGGTTTCATTCAAAGAAGTTTTCAAAAACTATATGAATGAAAAGCGAATTAGAATTTTACTTTGGCTCTTTCTCATTGCCACAACGCTAGCTTCTCTGTCTGGAATCATTGGTCTTTACACTGGATTTAATCCGATTAAATTTAAAGCCGCTTGTCACCCTACACGTGCATGCGGCGTGTACGGCATGTACATGACCTACGGTTACGGCATTAGTTTGTTCATGGTTCTTCTCTCGGGAGCACTTCTTTATCGAGACAAATTTCAAAATTATGTTCCCACATGGCTTCTTGGTGCAGCTTTTGTGATCAATCTTGCGGGCCTTCATTTGAGTTACGCTAGAGGTGGACTTCTGGGGTTCTTGGTTGCTCTTCCTTTTTTCTTTATTAAAAAGAACATCAAACTCTTTTTCGGTGTGATGATCGCCGGCGTTTTGGTTCTAGGTGGAACTATGCTTGCTAGTGAAAGTGTTCGGGATATGTTTTTTAAGCGTGGTCATTCCAATGATCAGCGTTTGGCCTTCTATGAAGCGGCGTACAGAGCTTGGAGCGAAAAACCGATCTTGGGCTGGGGCTTCAGAAATTTTGAGCCGAACACAGTCAAAATAAAAGAAAAGTACAATATTGCTCACACCACCTATGGTGGGCATGCTCACAACAATCTTCTTGAGCACTTGGCCTCAACTGGAATCATTGGATTTGTTCTGGTTGGCTTCTTCCATTTGTTTTGGCTTTTGGAAATGTGGCAAAGAGATGATTGGATTGGTGATATGATCCTGCCTTTTGTGGTAAGCTTTACAGTAGCTGGTTTATTCCAGTACACATTCGGAGACGGCGAAAACCTCTTTTTGATTACCGCTATCTACGCATTGTCCCTTATTCCTCCGGCGAAAGGAGAAAGTTTTGTCCAAAGAAGTCCAGATACAGTCTGAGTTTATTGAAGCCAAGATCTCAACTATGGGAGCTGAGCTTCGAGCACTTAGGGACAAAGAATTCAACATCAACTATCTTTGGACAGGTGATCCCAAACATTGGCCTAGAACATCACCGCTACTTTTCCCAGTAGTGGGAGAGTTAAGAGATGAAAAATATTCTCTCGGTCGCAAGTTCTATCAAATGGGAAGACACGGTTTTGCTCGTGACCACGACTTTGAGCTAGTCTCTTCTCATAAGGATCGTGCGACTTTCAGGTTTGGTTATAACGACGAAACTTATCGTATCTACCCATTCAAATTCATTCTTGAAGTAGAATACATTGCTTATGGACCCAAGCTTTCAATGGAGGCCACGGTTTTCAATGTCGACAACAAAGAAATTCTCTTCTCAATTGGATTTCATCCGGCCTTCAGTATTCCACTTCGTGAGGGAAAGCTTGAAGACTATTATATTGAATTTGATGAACGTGAATCGAGAGGGGCCTACTTTCTTGATAACGGACTGATCAATTTTGAACATCAAGACGATCGCCGAATGTTCGATGGCCGTCGAATCCCGCTTTCGGAAGAAATTTTTAAATTCGATGCTCTTGTTTTTAAAGATCTCATTTCAAAACGTGTAACTCTTAAAAACAAAATCGATGCCCGGGAAGTGATCATCGACACTCACGGCGCCCCTTATCTTGGCATCTGGAAAAAGCCCGATGCGCCCTTCATTTGTATCGAACCGTGGCACGGAGTCGCTGACTCAGTGAGATCGGATGGAGACTTCTTTAAAAAAGAAGGAATCATTGTTCTTGATAAGGGTGAAAACTATAAAGCGCAGATCACAATTCAGGTGAATTAATCTTTAGAAATTTTTGATTCGATCCAACTCGTAATTTCTGGAATACCAATCTTGTCTTGAATGATTCGAACTGAAATCAATTCCACGATCTCAGTTGTTGTAGTTTTTAGACTATAACCATTAAGCTTGAGAAAGGTGATGGAGGAAAGAAGAGCGACTCTCTTGTTGCCGTCAATAAAACAATGGTTAAGACAAAAACTTTGCATTAAGACCGCTGCTTGCTCACATAAAGTTTCATAATAACCAGACTGACATCGATAAAGTGAACTTTGAATGAGTCCTAAGTCTCTAACGCCACTTGCTCCACCGTGTGTTTTTATAGTTCTACTATGAAGATTTAGTATATCTTCAACTGAAAGATAGGAAGTCATTTATTTTGCCAACTCTTTGAGAGCTTCATCGAATTGTTCAAAGGCAAAATCACTGGCTTCTTTGAATGCGGGCCTTGATCTTTTTTTCAAGAGAAGATCTTCGACTGCTTCTGTTAAGAGTGAAGAAATTTCGAGATTGTTTTCTTTTGCAAAATTTCTAAGTTCCTTAAGGACTTCTGCATTCATCTTGGAACTGAATTTAATAGAATCGCTCATGAACAACATTTTAGTTCTCTTTTTGATACGCGTCAAGATCGGTCATGACAAATCTTGACGCATAAGTGCTCGAAATTAATACTGAGTTTGCATCATGTTGTACTCTTCGAGCACACCTTTTTTGAAGGTCATGGTGACATCAATACTATTGGAATTGGATTTGCGAGTCGTCTGACCACCTCCAATGCTCCCTCCGAGATAATTGGAAAAGGTATAATCAAAAAATTTACCAGTCTGTGCATAAACGTCGACTTCATTAGCTTGGCTACTTTGGTTTTGTCTGGAGTAAGTCCAGGTTTCAAATTCTTCACTCCCTTTTGCAACAACATTTGGTGCTCCGAAAGTTTTGAGCACTTCGCCCTGTGTGGTTTTACCTTTAATAAGGGTCTGATTTAAGGTGACTGGATTAAAGGGATTGGTGGTGTTTTTTTGTGGGGCTGTGCCACAAGAAGTGAAAGTGGAAACAAGAATTAGCAAAAATGAAAGGGTGATGATATTTTTCATAAGTCCTCCTAGGTGGAAGGCTTTATGACACAAGAGGCGAGTACTTAGAATTTTGCCTTTAAAATCAACCGGGGATTTTTTATTTCTGAAACAACGCCCATTCGTTTTGCCATCGTCGGCTCTGGAATCATCGGCTTTCAAGTCGCTTATCAGCTTCTTAAAAGAGGTATTTCTTCCGAGGACATTGCCGTCTTTGAAGAAAATATTTACCCCGGTGAACATTCAACTGCTAGAAATTCAGGTGTTCTTCACGCCGGTCTTTATTATCCAGCTGACTCTAATAAACAGAAATTTTGCCTAGAAGGAAATCGTCTTTGGGATGAGCAGGCCCTTGAGCTTGGCATTCAAGTTAATCGTTGTGGAAAATACATCGTTGCTACTAATGATTCTGAAATTGAACAAATTGAAGAACTCTATGAGTTTGCCACCAACAAAGGTGTGCCCGG
>SBGE01000201.1 GCA_006226755.1 Deltaproteobacteria bacterium
CCAATCAGTACCAATCCATCCTCAACTAGTTTGTTGAACTGTTCTCTTTCAATTCCAGTATTTTCATACTGATCGTAGATTTCATCCAACATCTTTTCAAACTGAAATTTATTGAAGGCCTTGACTGTCTGTAATGAGCAAGCTTTATAGGCCTGAAATACTTTATGGAGTATTTCTTGTGTTAAATCTTCCATGTAATCTCCTTACAGATGCAGCTTGATGAATGCAGTCATCAAAAACATGGTCACCACAACCACATATAATGAGGTATAGCTGTTAAACATGTTTGCCTCAGTGGTTGTGGATGTATTCCATTGCAATTACAACAAAGAGAATAAAAACGCTTGAAAAGGTAATGACATACAATCCAATTGGTTTTTTGTTTGAATACTCAATTTCAGTTTCTGTTTTAACATTTTTCATATTTACCTCTTTAATAGTCCAAGCCTGGAGACAAAAAGCATCACCACAGCTAGGATCACGATTAGATCCATAAACTTCTTTACGTAATTCATAAGAACTCCCATTTGCTCCAATGGAACAAATCAAAAAATTCAAAATTTAAATGAAATTAAACAATGGGAGGAGAACGAGGAAGACAAGGCCTTTGAAGCCTGGAATCGTAGAAATTAACAGATGTGAGAAGAACTCTGCTATCTGCTTTTGATTTTGGAAATATTACGGATTCGAGGTAAAAAACGGCCAATGGACCATCGAGCAATTTTGAAGCAACATTTTCAGACTCCTCAATGATAGTTACATCCGAAGAAATCTTCTTATCAGTACGTTTTTCGAGAGGAGTGTTATAAGTCAGAGAGACTTGTGAACTGCTGATTTCGCTGATGGAAAACAATGAAAGAAGCAAAACCTGTAAGATAAGCAGTTTGTTCATGAGGGCATTATACCACTTTTTGAAAATTTAAAACAGGCCAAAATAAGGGAAGCCGCAAAAAAGCGGCTTCCTTGGTTTGCAAATTTAAACTCTTAATAGCTTATTAAGACAAAGCCTTAAGAACAGCATCGTAGTCTGGTTCATCAGCAGTTTCAGTAACTTGCTGAGTATAGATGACCTTATTGTTCTCATCGAGGATGACGACTGATCTAGAACATAGTCCGGCTAAAGGACCATCAAGAATTTCAAGTCCATAACTCTTGGCAAAGTCAGAGTTGAAAACAGAAACAGTTTCAACCTTATCAAGACCTTCAGCTCCACAAAATCTTTTCTGAGCGAAAGGAAGATCTTTTGATACGCAAAGAACTGTTACATCATTTAACTCAGCTGCCATTTTGTTAAATTGTCTAACGCTCATGGCGCAAGTTCCAGTGTCAATGCTTGGGAAAATGTTAAGAACTTTCTTCTTACCAAAGCTTCCTAGGTTTGCAACCGTAAGATCAGCTTTCACCATTTTGAAATCTGGAGCAGTACTTCCAACTGCAGGTAGCTCTCCAGATGTATTGATTTCATTTCCTTTAAGTGTAATTTTGGCCATAAAAGACTCCTTTATTTTTTTGTTGCCAATTCTTTTGCTCTAAAACAGTTTGAAGTGTGATCGTTTACCAAACCTGCTGCTTGCATGAATGCGTAACAAACAGTCGGTCCCACAAATTTAAAACCACGTTTTTTGAGATCCTTACTCATCGCTTCACTTATAGAAGTTTTGGCAGGTTGTTTTCCTGCTCTTATCGGTTTGCCGTCAACAAATGTCCAAATGTATTTATCGAAAGTTCCAAATTCTTCTCTAATTTTGATCAAAGCTTTGGCATTCTCAACAAAGGCATTAACTTTTAGTTTATTGCGCACAATCCCTTCATCTTTCAGAAGATTATTCTTTTTTTTCGAATCATACTTGGAAATTTTATTGAAATCGAAATTGTCGAAGGCTTTTCTATAAGATGCTCTTTTCTTGAGTATCGTTAGCCAACTCAATCCTGACTGAGCTCCCTCAAGGCAGAGCATCTCAAAGAGTTTTTTATCATTATGAATAGGTACTCCCCACTCTTTGTCGTGATAGGGAATAAATAATTCATGGGCCTCCGCCCACTTGCATCGACTTTTATCTTTCATCTGTCACCGGATATTAGAATTATTGATGTACAGTAGTTTCCCAGCCCCCGCCGTCGATGCCAAGCTCTTTTTCAAGGTCTTCTCGAAAGTCCTGATAATTAGGGCTTTCAAGCAGGCCTTTTTTCTTTAAGGCGACTACCGGATAGGTGGTGTAATTGCTTTTTGGAACATTTTTGTCGGCCGGAGTACCGGCATTGATAACATCAAAAGTGAAGTCGTTACAGGCATTGGTCAGTGTATTATAGACATCTCTTTGCCCATTCCCACCCACAGGATGAGAGAGTTGAGTCAAAATATGCTCAAAGGACTTATTAGGATCAAATTTGGATCGATCATTGGTCAATTTATAATTATGAACTTCATTCTCATACTTTTTAGAGCCGTCTCCATAGTACTGAAGAGCTGCTTGATGTCTAGACATAACATTATGGCTGATCCCGTAACTCCCATTAATCCCTTTTCCAAAGGGGTCATACTTTGAGTCAGCAATCGATTTTGGGCGAACAGCATTTAGAGAGTAAGCAAAACGTGAAAGCTTAATTGGCTTTTTACCTTTATCAGCTTTTTTCTGAGGATAAAGTGTAATGAAATGGCCTGGCTCTAAGTCGAAAAATAACTGGGTATGTCCAAATATCAACCCTTCTTTTACACTATTCATCAGGCCAAACATTGTCTTGGCTCCGTTATCGAGATACTGGCCTTTACAATCTTTTTCCATAGTCAGGTCGATAAATTTTTCGACAAGGATTTCAGCACTCTTTATTTTTCCCATTGGATATTCGGCAATGTAATAATTCCCGTCATGAGCAAAATTGGCAAAATACACGAATCCAGGTTTCTTTGTAATGCCGTATTCTTTAAGATCATCATCTGTAAAATTCTGAGTTCCAAGTTTGATAATATTTCTTTTTTCACGAGTATCTAAACAGTCCTGAGCATGATCACCTGTTCGTTGGATGGCTTGAGGGAAAAACTTATCTTTCTTCTTTAATGATGGAAAACATCTCGAAACAGGTTTGTCATGAATTGGATCGGGATCATTAAAAATATTGTTTGGAAATCCACCAATATCATCGGCAAAGACTGATGAAACGACAAATAACAAAACAGAACAAAATAAATTGAACCTTCTCAAGAGAACTCCCGAATAAGACCATTATAACCCTTATCGGAATTCAAACTGTCGATATTTAGTTCGTCTTTTCAATGGTTTGGCCTATAATTAAGGAAAGGATTTGCTTTGAAAAGCTATTTTCTCCTTCCTGTCATCATTATCCTGGGCGGCCTATTTTGGTCTGGCTGGCATTATTATAGGGACAAGCATCGTCCCGAACCCATCTTTCACTTGTTTGCCACTCTCCTGCTTGGAGCTCTCTCTTCGCAGCTAGCTGAACAACTCCACCATTTTTCTGATTACCTTGGATTTACTTTAAAAATTGAAAAATCATTTAGTTTTCTTTTCTATACTGTTTTTCAAATTGGATTCGTAGAGGAACTTTGCAAGTTCATTCCTTTTTATTTTATCTGCACTAGATTCAAAGAATACAATGAACTTATTGATGGACTGATTTACGCTTCAATGATTGGAATTGGATTTTCTCTTGAAGAAACATTTTTTTATACTGGATTCGAAAGTGATAGCAAGCTCTTGGTAGCGAGAGCTATTGTCTCCCCCATCACTCATGCTTTGTTCTCTTCATTTTTTGGATTTTACCACATCGTCTCTTTAGCAAAAAGAAGCAGGCTTTGGCTGATTTTTGGGTTTTGCTTATCGTTCATTCTCCATGGAGTTTACGACTTCTTTTCCCTCCAGGAAGCTCCACCTTATCCGATGTTTGCCTCTGCTTTGATTTTGATGATTTGGATCTGGAGAATTAGAACGTTTAAAGAACTTCATCGAAGGAAGCTTCCCTGAAAGAGAAGCTCCTCGATGTTATTGATAACAATTATTCTTTGATCACTTCGACAATCACGCGACCTTCTGAATCAGTTGTAAGATCACCATAACAAGCAATCATTTTTTCTTTTTTGCCTGATGGCCCAGAGATAATCTCTTTACATTTTACAGTTTGAATTCCAGCGTCTTCTTCAGTTCCTTGAAAAACTGAAACAACGTTATATGGCTCTGCCTTACCTTTGATCTCAAAAGAAAGTGAAGCTCCTCCCACTCTTTCGTAATTACATTTTGACTTTATTTTTGCGGGAACATCAATGATTCCATTCTTTGCCTTGAAGTTGTCATAACGATCTTTAGAAATTCTTGTCGGTGAACCGTCATTCATTGAAAAACGCTTACAAAAGAAAGAATCCTTTTTGGCCAAAAATCGTGCAGAGGCCACACCTGTCAAATCGCTATTGGATATGATGGTGATCTCGATTTTATTTTCTGCAAAAACTGATGTTGATAATAACAAGACAGCAAGTGTGATGATTTTTTTCATATGTCCCCCAAAGTTTTTTTGCGCACTATGCCATACAACACGACTAAATTGGGTTTCTTTGTATTTATTACTAGTAGGCATCTGACTAAAATTTGTCTAAGCAAAACTGAATTGCTACAGATCCTGTCCAATTACAAAAAAGTCAATAATATCAGGCAGATAAAGCCTTCCATTGATTAAATCAATGGATTCTTGATTTTTTATAGTCTTTTCTAATATCTCGTTTGCGATGAAAATAAGACAAATTTCGCCTTAATTAATAACAAAAGGAATAGGCCATGAAGACAGCTCGTTTTGTACTGCTAATAAGTTTTATGTTCGGATTCTCTCATGCGTATGCCGCAAAAACCTGTGAGGGGCATGGACCTCAAACACCAAGGGACATCACTTCCAAGTCTGGAAACAACCCAGTGGTTTTCAATCTAGCTCCAAACTATAAAGACCTCAACCTGTGTAATATTCACTTTCATAAAAATGCAGAACACAAAGGTCCTGAATTCAGTGTGAAAGCAGGTGATGGTGAATTTGGAGGTTATAAATGTAATGAATCATCTAAGCTTTCAGATAATGAGTTAAAACCAGTTTCTAAAGCTATTTGTGAAAATATTAATCCAGGAGACACAATCGAAATCCACTGGGTTCACACATCCTGTAGTATTACTCCAGGTGAAGGATTAGGTTCATGCCTTTCTGATGGATGTGCCAACCCACAGCTAAGAGTCGAGACTCAAGTGTACTTATTAGTGAACGATAAAAGTGCAACGAATCTTCTGAGCCTGGATGTAAATAAATCAAAAACAAATGGAAGATGGCAGGCCAAACAGATTCCAACAGGAAGTAATGCAGTTGAATTTCTTGGCTCAACGACTGGTCCCAAATACACTGAGGCGAAATGTTCACCTCTACAAGTGACCTGGAATGTAAGCCCAAGTTGTAACAAAATGGATATTAATAGCGTCCATGAATGGTGTAAAAATAACAAGTTCAAAGAAAAGAAAGCTCACGGTGTGAGACAACTTGTTACGAACAAAAAACTACTTTCAGAAATCAAATAATTTCAAAGGCAGCCTTTTAATAGGCTGCCTTTACTTCCTGATCGATCAAATCCTTAAGAGATTCCATTCCAAAGCCACTAGGCATTTTCCCATTTACAAAAAATGTTGGCGTTCCACGAACATCCAAAGTTCTTAGATCTTCAGAGTCTTGCTTTATGATGTCTTGAATTTTTGGATCTTGCATATCTGCTTTAAGTTTTTCCATATCGAGACCAAGCTCTGGTAGGTAATCAAAGATTTTTTCAACTTGCGGATTGTGATGGCTTCCCCATTCAGGTTGCTTTTCAAAAAGAAGCTCCAAGGCTTCCCAATATTTTCCCTGTTTACGAGCAGCTTCAAGAGCGGCAATCGCCACTCGAGAATTTCCATGAAAGGGAGCATAGCGAACGACCAGTTGAACCTTGTCTCCATATCCAGCTAAAAGTTCTTTAACTGGTTTATAAAAACGACGACAACTTTCACATTCGGGATCAAGGTATTCAATCACAAAAACTTTAGCGTCTTTGTTTCCATAACGAGGAGAATGATCTCTAACAAATATCTCTGCACTTGATTGTGCCAAGAAGCTTAACTTTTCCTGTTGAGAATCTTTATAAAGCTTTGTTCCCAAAAGAAAAAAGGCAATAAGAAGAGCAGTACTTCCAATATAGAGGTAATTTTTATTGTTCATTAAACTGAGTCCTTTTCATATAAATCAGAATTGCACCAATTAAACTAAAAGCAAAAAAAGAAAGCATAGGAATTGTAATAAAGCCTAACCAGTCAATATAGACTGTGGCACATGAGACTCCTTCTCTACAAGGAGAAGCAGACTCTGGAACAATCTCATAGTGAAGTAGATTATGATATACGGCAGTCAACCATCCGATGATAACCAAGGGAAGTGCAAAAGCGTAAGACTCTCTCGCCCCTCTAAAAGATCCCACTAAGAAAATTGCGACCAAAGGGTACATGGCAATTCGTTGGTACCAACAAAGAACACAAGGCGGGAACTCCATGACTTCAGAAAAGAAGAGACTTCCGCAGGTAGCGATCGCCGCAATTATCCAACAAATGAAATTAAGTTTCGTAGAGGTTTCGTTCATTCCAATAGCTTAGCAAACTTTGACTCATCGGGCGATGGAAATGAGTTTGACCGATTAACTCCCTGCTTCCTATAATTAGGAAAACACAACAAGGGTCTCTCATGCGCTTTCTCTTAATTATTGCTCTGCTTTATTCATCTTTCTCTTTTGCCAAGCTTCCCCAAAGCCCGGCCGAAGTAGAAATCATTAATGAAAGTGATGTCCTGACTTACGAAAATATTCCAACTATCAAAAAAATATTTAAGGGTGCTCGGGATGCCGACCAAAGGCAGGCCCTGGAACGCGATTGTCAAAATTGGGTAAGTACAGAAGTTTCTAAATCTGAAGCTCCTTACTTCAGAGCATTCTGTGTCCTAACAAAAGATATCGTCATTAGAGAGTACCGCTACACTGGCACG
>SBGE01000271.1 GCA_006226755.1 Deltaproteobacteria bacterium
GAACAAATCTTTGGAGGTTTGGCACTGACGGCCGGAACATTTGCTACTGGAGTTACTGCCTTAAAAGTTAAAGAAATTCTAGATAATATGGGAATAGGAGATACTGGACCACTTATCGGAGTGACAGCTGGAGCAGTTGTACTTTTGATCGGATCAATTTATCTATGGTTTGCTAAATCAAAACTAGCTGGAATTATGCGAGCTGTGTTCTTCGGAGTTGTCGCAGCTTTAGGTTTTACAGCTGGGGCCCTTATTAAAAAAGCGCAAAATTTGATGAAGAGTTATGTCGGACAAATGACCATCATCATCAACGCCTTTGAAAAAACATTGAATAATGAAGGCTTCTACGATGATAGAAAAGAATGGAGTGCTCCGAAACCAGGAGAGCATAATGATTATTATGATCCAAGTTCCAACCAAGTAAGTCCGGATGGAGCACAGACGATTCCTATCCCGACAATGACTGCTCTTCCTACATTTACACCGATTCCTACGATTACACCGTTGCCAACACTTCCTCCTGGATTAACTGTACCTCCCGGTTTTACTGTTCCACCAGTACCGACAGTTCCTCCTGGTGTGACAATACCTCCGGGAGCGACTGTTCCTCCTGGGTTTACAGTTCCCCCTGCTCCAACTTTTCCATCTTCGGTAACGCCGACTATTCCAATACCTGCACCAACTGCGACCGGGAGTAGTTACATTAGTCGTGATGAAGTTCAAAGAATTGCTTCTGGTGTACTCAAGTTAATGGAAGCGCTGGAACCAATTGTTGATGCTGAAGCAGCGGCTAGAATAGCTCCGAATAATTGCTATACTGGTAAAACTGGTCTTTATGCTGATCCGAAATGCTCATGTTTGAGAACAAAATCTTGTAAGCAAGCTGAAATGCTTCTACCGAAACCTTCGAAGTACATTAAGATGGATACCTTGAAGGGGACAACAACGGCCTTAGTTTCTATGAAGAGGTATGCAGATGCTGTTTATAATGGAAATCATCATATGCAGAAAGTTTATTCTAAGCAACTTCTCTCCTTTGAGCCAAGACTTAAACAAGAGAACAAGTTTGTTGAACAAGTTTGGAACGGACTAAGAAAACAAAACAAAGCAGGGCAAGTTAATTTTGAACTTCGAAAACAAAATATGATGTCTAGTATGCAAACTGCATTGAAGAATGGATTAAACCAAATCTCGGCAGCTGATAGAAAGACTTTAATGGCGAAAAGTGCTGCTGATGAGACAACTCGAGAATCTCTTGCTCGCTATACAGATCAGAATGATTTTGATGTTGAAGGAACGCTGAAAAATATGAAAAACCTTCAAGCTTCTCTTGGGAAGCATAAAGATAGAACATTCAAAGGAGTTCCTAAGAAAAAAAGGATTCGAGATCGAAGACGTGACTCTCAGAAAGGATTGGATTTAAGTTTTGATGTAGAAGAGGATAAGCCAATCCATGAAGAGCAACATCTCTCAAAAGATGAAATGGACTCTCTATCAGAATTCGAAGGAGATGATATTGAAAAAGATTCTTCCAAATCAATTTGGAAAATCATCTCAAAACGTTATATTTACCGCTTTAGACAGCAGGTTTTACAGGATTAGACAATGCTTGATGGATTGCTCAGAATAGAGTCAAAGCAATTTATTTAACATTTGGAGTGTCAGGATGGCGCGAACTATTTGTATATTTGTATTTCTTCTTTCTAACTTTATATTTTTGGCACCTACTTCAAGTGCGAGAGTGGTCAAGGCCCTAACCTATAATATTTGGGGACTACCTTATCCAATTTCTAAAAGGCTTGGTCGCTTTGAGTTGATTCAAAAAAAGCTTCCTAAGTTTGATGCTGACATTATTGCTCTACAAGAAGCATTTACTGATAAGGCTAAGGTTACTACAAAAAGCAAAATGTATCCTTTCAAGGCTCATGGACCATCTTCAAGTTTTTTGAATCTTTCGAGTGGACTTGTGATCATGTCAAAACATCCAATTATCAAAAGAAAAATTTTAAAGTTCAATGAATGCCAGGGATTTGATTGTTTTGCCAATAAAGGTGTGTTGTTCGTCAGGGTTATGATTGATGGAGAAGATCTTGATGTTTATTCAACCCATTTAAATGCAGAAGGTGACGATGAAGGACCACGCTTCTATCAGATAATGGACTTTATCGAATTTGCTAAAGAAAACTCAACAGGACGTAAAGCCATTTTTCTTGGAGACTTTAATTTTCCGGATACTAGCTTTCTTCACAATCTTTTCACAACAGAGCTCTCCCTGATAGATTCTCATCAGGATTATGTACAAAGTAATCCTGATCTTCCAGATGATATCCAAAGAGGTGTAACAAACTCTTCTGATGGAAGAATTGATTATGTCTTTACTACAGTAGATATTCCTGTTCAGAAGGTTGAAGTTGTCTTCAAAGAGAAACTGTATGAGGGAAGGCAGCTGTCTGATCATAGGGCCGTTCTGACTACTTTTGAGCTTTAGTTTGGAGAAGAAATAGTCGAAAAGCTGTTATGAAATATCTACTATTCTTGATTCTAATCGTCAGTTTCTCTTGTTCCACTCAAGAAAGAACTCCAGCTTCTTCATATAAGACAGTTCTCTATATTGGAGACTCTCAAAGTGCAGGACATTTAGGAAGATATGTATTCGATCATCTTTCAAAGACATTTGATGAAAAAGATATACAGGTTTACGGAATAGGCTCGAGTTCTCCTAGGCATTGGGGCGATCCCGGTACGACAAAGAATGGTGAGTGGATATGTCAGAGGAATGGTCGTTTCAATACTCAATTTGAAATTCCACTAAAAGAAAAGATTTGTGCTGGAGATAAAAACAAATCAGCTTTTCATTATGTGAACCGAAATAAACCAGACCTTGTTATTTTTCAGTTTCTAGGTAATTCAATGGGATTCAGTGGTTCTTATATCAAGCAGAAGGTTAAACAATTGCTGGATGAGATAGAGGGTCAAGATTGTATCTTCATTACATCTCCTCCGTACTATAAAGATCTGGCCGAGAAAAACAAAATTCGAATTGAGACAGAGAAGCATTTTAAAGATGCAATTGGTGAGCGCTGTCAGTTTGTTCAAGGAATGAGTGAAGAGAATCTCGCCACATTTCTTCTTGAAAGAGACCACTATGTTGGTGACAAGATTCATCTTTCAAAAAAGGGCGCCGGAGTCTTCTTTGAGCAAATAAGACCCTTTTTACCCTGAAAAAAAAGCATAATTCGCCTGTTTTCAAAAAGATAACTGCTTTGCTTGAATGAATCCCTGTATTTTCAATGAATTAAGATTTTATTGTTCTGACATCTCCTTGCAAATTGTCTGAAAACCCCTTTGATATTAAGGTTTTGACGTTTTTACATACGTCTTTTGCATCAAGGTGATTTTCTCTGCTAGCATTTTTGTCAATCAAGGAGGGAATCATGAGGATTCGTTTTATTGCACTGATTGCAGCTCTTGTTTCAACAAATTTATTCGCTACGACAATCGTTGAAGACCTGCAAAATCAAAACAGGCGACTACAAAAAATTATCGACAAAAACAATGTAATCATCAAAAAGAAACTTGGTGGTGGTGGAATCACTGACGAGACAGCTCTTATAACAAGTGCTCCTGTCAGAAAGAATAGAGTATCTCAAGATACGACACCTGATAATAACTATGCAGCACCAGCTGCTGATCAGTTGTCATTGATGAGTGATCTTAATCAGTACCTTGGGGGGCTTCCAAAAAGAGCGATTCCTCAGAGTTTCATTGTAGGGACCGGTATTTCCACTATTGATGGTAAGACAGCTCCTGTCGATACATACAATTACACTGGGCAACAGGATATTCTTTATATTGCTCCAACCTTGATGGTAGGGTGGCAGGCCTTGGATAATTTGTGGATTGAGGGCTCATATGCCAGAAGAGTGGCAACAAATGTTCCAGTCGCAGGATTAGATGTTACTTATGAAACTTTGGCGATGAGATTCAAGTACAACTATCAGACTCCTTGGTTCAATATCAATTTGCAGCCATACATGGGATTTCAAGCGACTCTCGTAGATGCTCCTGGTCTAGGAGAAAATAATTCTCAGAATCCATTTCTCGTTGATCAAGCAAAACTTCAAAGAGAAAAAGATTACATTGAAAATCAAAAAGAAAATAAACTGATCTTAGGAGTAACCGTGATCAAACCTTTTATGAAGAGCTTCTTTGTAAGAGGTGATCTTGGTACAGACTGGAGATCAGCCTCCCTCGGAATGCTTTTTTAGGAACTGACATTAGTCTTAAAAGATGCAAAAATAGCACATGAGATTTTTTTTTCATGTGCTATTTGTTTTTCTTCTCTCTTTTGATCTGCATGCAACGATCTCTTGGGGATGGAGTGGAATTGCTGGAGTTTATCTGACAGAT
The DNA here is from genome assembly GCA_006226755.1 of Deltaproteobacteria bacterium. Classification (GTDB taxonomy): domain Bacteria; phylum Bdellovibrionota; class Bacteriovoracia; order Bacteriovoracales; family Bacteriovoracaceae; genus M0603. Next base: position 4,411 of record SBGE01000271.1, read on the forward strand.
GGAAAAACCCATCTTTTCTTTGACCCCGTATTTTCCAGACCATCTATTCCTCAAATCCTTTTAGGTAGTACCTATGAAATTGATGAGAATTATGTTCGTTCAGAGCTAACTGAAATGGGGATCAGTAAACTTGATGGCATATTCATAGGTCATTCACATTTTGATCATGCTCTTGACATGCATGTCATCAACAAAATGGTAGGGGGGAAAATTCACGGAACTCAAACTACTGCATTCTTGGCCGAGGCCCATGGTCTCAGGGATGATCAGTATCAGATAGTTAAAAATGGCGATGAAATCATTTTAGGCGAATTCAAGGTACGTATTGTCGATTCTGAGCATGGAAAGATCCTGGGGTTCTATGAGTATCAGGGGGGAGAGCTCAATGCTCCTCTTGGGAGAAAACCAGATCTCTCTGATTATGTCATGGGTGGAAGCTTTAGTTTTTATGTCACTCACCCTGAAGGAGAATTTTTTGTTCATCAAGCTTCACGTACTTCGGATGAAATCAAAAAACTTTTGAAAGATAAAACGGTTGATATTTTGTTCCAAGGGATTGCAAATCGCAAAAGTTCTCAGGATCTTTATGAAGGTATTGTAAACCAAGCCAAAGAGGTAAAACTTGTTGTACCTATTCATCATGACAATTTCTTTTTGCAAAAATCAAAAGAATTGATGAAAGAACTTTGGGGCGTCAATTACGATGAATTTTTAAATTATTTCACTGATAAAAAGATCAGAACTCAATCACCTAGCTACAATAAAATTTACAGGAAATAAAAAAGCCCTTCCTTGATTGGGAGAGGAGGGAAGGGCTTTATTCAGTTCAGGCCGCCAAAACTATCTGGGGAGAGAGTATTTACCTGAACCTATATAGGCAACTCAAAACCGGGAAAGGATCTGAGATGAGAGTAATGTAATTCGGATTCAGTTTTACGTCATGAAAAATTCCCTTTTTAAAAGAGATTGTTTGAACCTAGAGTAAATACAAAAAACAACCAATTAGCTTTATCGGTGTCATTTAGGCTCCGGAAATTCTGTTAAATTTTTACTTTTGGTGAATGAGGGCCTAAAAAGCGCTCACAATTTGTGAAAAAATTCACATTTCATTTTTACGGCCTATAATCATTTTCGATGAAACTTGTAATTGGCCTTTCTCTATTTATTTTTTCTCTAAAGACTTTTGGAGCCTACTATACGACGCTGCCTAAAGGCGTGCGTAATTTGACCTATCGGTTTGTGGTCACCAATGAAATCACAGGAAGCTATAACACAGCAGGTGATTACGAAGGTTACAATATCAACGCGAATATCACGGCCGACGTCATAAAAGGTTTGAGCACCGCAGTTGATACTTATCTTAATGGGTTAAGTACTAGCGACTATAATTCATTCAGTTTTGGTACTTTTGAAGGGAAGGCTACCTCTAAAGTAATGGCACATGCTTTTGGTGGAGGCTATGGCATAACAGACAACATTACCGTCTATGGATTTATACCTTTTTACGATGCTGTTGTGGATTTGAATCTCGTAAGAACCGCAAAAGGAAGAAATAATGTTGGGTCATCCATCTCCTTGGAAAATCTTCCTGATATTGATGTTCGGATCATTCAGAATCTCTTTGTGAATTATTACAAGTACCAACCTTTAGGAAAGTGGGAGGCCACAGGTTGGGGTGATGCCGAGCTTGGAACAATGTGGTCATATTATAAAAAGAAGAATCATGGAGCCATGATGATTTTTGGGGTTGTTGCACCGACAGGGAGAGAAGATAACCCGGATATCCTACAGGACATAAATTTTGGAGACGGTCAGTGGGATATCTTTTTGGAAAATGGGGGAGGTTATCGCCCCGGGAATCTTGTAAGCTTCGATGCTTTTTTTAGGTACACCTATCAACTCCCATACAATAAAACGATCAGACTTCCAGAATCTGAGGCGTTTCCCATCACATCACGAACAGGTGATGCCAAAATTGATTTGGGAGATAAGTTTTTGGTTAATTCTCAAGCTAATTTCCATTTGAGTGATGAGTGGACGACTTCTTTCATTTACCTCTATGAACTCAAAGGAAAAGATAATTATCAAAGTGCTTATGCAGAAGCAGATGCTATTCTAGAGAAAGACACGAAATTTAAGTCTCATACATTTAGACTTAACGTTAATTTCTCAACAGTGTCTCTTTATAAAAAGAAACAGTTTGTCGCTCCATTAGATGTGAATGCCGCAGTTCAGAGTATTGTTGGTGGAACAAATACTCCCAAATATGAAAGATTCGATCTTGAGCTGAGGATGTTCTTTTAAAGCGGAAGCTTTAGACCAATTTGTAATTCAACCTGACCTTTAATTTTTAAATCTGTTACTTGCGGTAAATGTGCAACTGAAAGCAAGGGCTTGACTCGAAGTTCAGTTTTTCCTTCAATAAGCTTTAGTAGATTTCCTTCATGAACTTCAAAAACCATGCATTTATACAAGCAACGATTCTGCTTCTTTCTATAACTGAAAAGTAGATCGTCTACTCTTCCTATGCCTGGAATATTTACAGGACGAGCAATATCGAGACTGTTGATAAAAGAGAAATCTGCTGCAAAATCACTTCCTGAATCAACATCATCTGCATATTG
>SBGE01000033.1 GCA_006226755.1 Deltaproteobacteria bacterium
GCTAAGAAAGCTGCACCTAAAAAAGCAGATAAAAAAACAAGTAAGAAAGCTGCACCTAAAAAAGAGAAAGCTCCTTCACGAGAAAAAGCAAAAGAAGAAGCTATTAAAAGATACAAAGAAAAAAACAAAATTCAGTTTGAAGAAGAAATCAAACCTCTAAAGACTGAAGAAGAGGAAAAAGAGCCGGAAGCTGTAGTTGTTGAAGCGACTTCAGACGACGAATCGGTAGAAAATATAGATGAAGTGGAAGAGACAACTGAAGGTTACTCTTCTAAAGATGAAGTTCCAGATAACTACAATCCAGATGACGAAACTGAAGATGAGTTTGAGGGTGAATACGGTTACGGTTGGGGCTATAATGATGCCTTTGATAATCCAGATGAAGTTGAAGAAGAAGACGACTACATGGATGAAGACGAGCTCTATGCCAAAGGCCTTTTGGACGACGAAGAAGACGAAGATTAAGACAAGCGGCTTCGGCCGCTTTTTTTATTATGAAAAAACTAGAACTTTTTTATTACGATTCCTGCCCTTTCTGCCAATACGTCATGAGTGTAATTGAAGACCTGAACCTCAAAGTTGAAATGAAGAATATTCTGCGAGATCAATCTAACCTCAAGCGTTTGGTGAATGACACCGGAAGAAGAACCGTTCCTTGTCTTTATATAGACAATGTTCCTATGTTTGAATCTCAGGATATCATGGAATGGCTCAAAGATAATGAGTCTAGCTTGGAGAAGAATTCATAAATGGAAGTTAGAGACCCGGTACATGGTTCAGTTCATATTCTAGAAGAAGAAACACCTGTTATCAGGGATGACTTTTTCCAACGATTGAGAAATATCAAGCAGCTTGGATTCTCAGAATATGTATTTCCTGGAGCAACTCATAGCAGATTCATTCATAGTATCGGAGTCATGAATATCGGGACAAAAGCATTTGATAAGCTTTTCCCAGATAAACTTAATGATAGTGAGTTTTTAAGACTTAAGCAGACACTCAAAATGGGCTGTCTTCTTCACGATATTGGTCACGCTCCTCTCAGTCACTCTACAGAAATAGTAATGCCTCAGGTTTCTGAGTTAAAGATCCCAGACGAATTCGTCTCAAAAGGCGACAAGAGCAGAGATCGCCAAGCGACTCATGAAGATTATACGATCAAGGCCATTGCCGACTCCAATTTTGCAGATTCATTCAAGCTTCTTGAAAAGAAGTTTGGCATAACCAGAAAGCATATTGCAGATCTCATCGTCGGAGAAACAACTGACCCGGATTATTTTACTATTGGTGGAGTGAATTACTTCCCTCTCTTTCACCAGTTGGTATCAAGTGAGCTCGATTGCGACAGAATGGACTACCTTCAACGAGATAGTTACTTCTGTGGAGTCAGTTATGGACAATATGATCTCGACTGGCTTCTCGATAATTTGGATGTGTGTAAAATCGATGGAAAGGCATTCCTTGGCATTAATGAAAGAGCTGTTGTGACTTTCGATGACTTTCTTTTGAGTCGATACCATATGTTTATTATGGTCTATTTTCATTACAGATCAGTTTGTCTTGAACAACTTCTCTATAAATATTTCATGTCGTCGCCTGACGAATACAGAATTCCTGCTGATATTGAAAAATATATCGAGCACGATGATCATCATCTTTTAAAGATCATGAGAAGTAGTAAAAGCAAATATGCCCAGGCCATCGTTAAAAATAAAATTCCTCAAAAGATTTTTGAATCGTTCAATGAAATCCAACTTTTGAAGCTGAAACGTATTCAACAATATCTGGATGAAAAGAATATTGATTATATTCGCTCTTCATCATCTAGCAGACTCTCTAAATATTATGGAGAAGAAGCACCCAAGAAAGACCCTGACAAATACTCAATGAAAGTTGTCAGGAAACAATTTGGCTCGAAAGCACCAACCTATTCAGAAATTGATCAAGTTTCAGACCTCTTTTTGAAATTTTCTGAAAGTCATGCCGTCAATCGTATCCATTGCGAGTTTGAAGAGCTCGATCAGGCTACACAAAGTGACTTATTGGCACTTATTAACAACTAGTACCTGTTATTGAGCTTTTTCCTCGAATCTGGGATAATTTTCTAGTACCCAGAACTCAAGTATGAATAAAATCTCTCTCTATGTGCTACTTATTCTCATTTATCTTGGACTCTCCAAGAGTTTCTCTCCTTCAGAGCAGAGAACGCCTTATATTATCAATGAAAAAGTATACGCAAACTTTTTCACCGGTTCGCCATTGAGTGTGATGCTAGTTGATTCATTTCAAACCGGTTTTTTGATCAAAACATATTTTCAGAAATACAAAGTCTTTGTTGGCTTCAAAAGCCCTGAAATTGTCACAGTCAGAACGAGCCCTGAATTCTGGCGGAAGAATTTGAAGAATGTCGGATTAAGTCTTTTCAGAAGATATGAAGGCAAAAACCAAACGAGTACAACTCCACTACCGCCAGGTTCTCTATACATTGGTAACCTTGCCTTTGGTAGCTGGCACTATCTAGATAGTGGTGAAAAGGTATGGAGATTTCACAGGGCCTATCGCCACTTCCCAAAAATCTTTGCTTGGAATGAGTTTCAACCTTCATTTGATTTTTTTGAACGAATGAAAATCCATCTTCAACACCAACAACCATTTTATGGACTCAACAATGAATTCGGAGAGGACGGAAGCATTACCAAACTATCCTTCACAAATTCACACGATAAAACTCCAGTAGGGAGATCAAAAATATCCATTCACTTGAAGAAATTTTTTGATGTTCCTCAATGGAAAAAGACTGCAAACTAGGTGATTAAATGAATGAATTATTTGACAAGCTCATCCTCAGAATTGTTTTCACCTTCTTTATCCTTGGGCTGCTTTATCTCTATAAGTACGCCCATAGCTTTCTTTACCCATCAACGAGACAGCAGCTTTTTAAAAGATTTTTTCCAATTAAAAACAGTCCAGATACTCTCATTCTTCTTTCTCGAGTTGTAGGAATTGGGATCATCTTCAGTCAATTTTACTTTTTCATGTCTGAAGGGTTTTTGTATGCCCTGCTTGATTTCTTTCTAGAAGCGGCAATTGGTTTCGTTATTTATCTGGCAAGTATTTACATTCTAGAAAGCATTGTACTTTTCAATTTCGAATATCAAGATGAAGTTCTCAAAAGAAAAAATTATGCTTACTCCATCATAAGTCTGTCTCACGCCATTGGTCTGGCCTATGTGTTGAAGACAGTATTGGCCGTAGCAAATCATTCCATTATCATGCTGATCTTCTTGTGGCTTTTTTCTATAGTTCTAATTGGATTTGCGACAAAGTCTTACTCCATCATCTCAAAGCTTCCGTTTAACAGATTATTGGTTCAAAAGAATCTAGGACTTGCTTTCAGCTACCTAGGCTTTCTATGGGGATGGATTCTGATCATTTCTTCATCAATTAATAATGAGTTGGTTGAAATCAGATGGTTCTCGATTCAAGTGATTCTTAAAATCGTTTTATCGCTGATCATAATCCCTATTTTTAGAAAAGGACTGCAAGTTATTTTCAAATTTCATGATGAAGTTGAAAGAGAGATTGTAATCGATAATAAACCTGAGAACCTGGAAAAGACCTTAGGATACGGGATTTATGAAGGTTCGACTTTTTTTGCCAGTTGCTTTTTAACTACGGTAATTACCGGACATATTAACTTTGGTACTTTTTACCCTGTTTTTTAAGCGAATTCATACACCTATAATTGATATGATGCCCATCATGACTTCAAAGGAGTGAAGGATGAGCCTTCGTATTTTCCAAATGCTTGAATACATGAACAGCCGACTTAGCAATATCGAAAAGAATATTGCTCGCATAGATGAGAAGTTGGATTTTTCAATAGCCCTACAAAGAAATCACCTGATTCGAATCAAAAATGGAGATTTCATTGATGATACGATGATTCTCATGGGTCGCCCATATAACGATCTTAATCCACATAAAGCCTTTGAGGTTTTTTCAAACCCAGATGCAGATTTCATTATTCTTGATGTGACTCGTTCGGATTATAAGAATGATGAAAGGCTAGAAGGCGCCATTCACATTCCTCTCGAGGAACTTGATAGAAGATATGCTGAAGTCCAATCGAGAACTACACCTGTCATGGTCATAAGTGAACAAGGACTACGCTCCATTCAGGCCTGTGAAATGTTGGTGAAGAAAGGATTCTTCAATATCAATAATATCTCTGGTGGATACGAATTTTGGCCGGGAAGAAAAGAGAATCAACTCAAACAGACAATTTAAGAATTAAAAAGGCAATGAACCTTGGGCTTCAGGCTTATGTGTAAGCTTTGTGTGAAGGTTTTTGAGAAGGTGTTCCACCCTATCAAGTTCAACATCGCCTACAATTTGTGAATAATTTTTTTCTAACTCATCCGTACATTCAAAAAGTTTCAATTTAAACTTTTCTCCATACTCAGTAAGAAAGATATTTTGCTCTCGCTTGTCCGTAGCATTTACCTTTCTCAAGATATAGCCACGCTTTTCCAATTCATTCAGGTGACTGGTCATGGTTTGTTTTTTCAAATCCAGTCCCTGCCCAATCAATTTGATCGAAGGCCCATCGTGCTCACATACAAAAAGGAGGACTTCTAGGAAGCTTGGACGCAAGTCGGTGAAACCTCTCTTTTGAAGAGAATCGAGAAGCTCCGCTGCGTAAAAGCGGTAGATCTTCTTCAGTAAGCTGCCGATATGAGAAATCTTTTTCATAACCCTACGTCACATTTAGTATGTCATTGAGACTATATAGATATAACAATGAAAATGGCGTAGGGCAAAGAAAAACCTATTCAATAGATTATATTTTAGCCTGGTCTAGCCTATCTAGAGCATGAATCAGCTCTTCTGGGTAGGCTTCAGAGATTTCAGGATGACCTTCTACTTTTTCAACTTCTTCAGTAATTTCAAGAGGTTGATCAAGACCATAGACCCAAAGATCTTTCTTTACTTCGAAGAATTTTATACCTGAGTAGGCATTGTCTTGGGCATATGTCCCTAGTGAAAACGTGAGAATTGAGACGACTGTCAATAATTTAGCCAACTTCAACATGATAACCCCTTGTAACTCTTAAGGTTTAGTACTCATGTAAAAATAGTGCAAAGCAGGGGCCAAGCTAGAAGAGGTTCCTTGAATTGGAGATAGAAGTCGCAATTCCGCAACATATGCCAAACGTCACAAGTGACGAACCTCCATAGGACATGAGGGGTAGAGGAAGACCCACTACGGGCATCAGCCCCATCACCATCCCCATATTGATGAAGGTGTGCCAGAAGAAAATCGACATGAGCCCAACCGCAACAATGGCGTCGAACAGCCTGGTAACAGAGCTGGCTAACCATAAGAAACGGAAGAATAAAAGAATATAGAGAGAGATCAAAATCAAAGCACCGACAAATCCATGCTCTTCATTGAAAATAGAAAAGACAAAGTCCGTATGGTTTTCTGGTAGATAGTTCAAAGAGGCCTGAGTAGATTTTGTCCATCCCTTCCCCCAGAATTGTCCGGAGCCAATTGCAATCTTTGATTGAATGGCATTGTATCCAGAACCTCGGGCATCAGCTGTGGGATCAATGAACGTCAAAATTCTTCTTCTTTGGTAATCTTTTAGGCCAAACTGATACATCAAGGCACCACTTATAGTTCCAATGGCTATAATGATCATCAAAGTTTTCCATTTGAGCTTGCGATAGAAGGCCATCACAAAAAAGATCAATAGAATAAGAAGACCTGTTCCCAAATCCGGTTCGAGAATAATAAGTAAAGCTGGAACAAAACTGATTCCAAATGGAATGATCAATTCTTTGATACCAAGTTCTCTATCTGTATCATGCTTTGACCACCACCTCGCGAGACAAAGTACAGCTGACATTTTCATAACTTCTGATGGCTGAAATCTGATTGGACCAATGACTAACCAACGTTGAGCCCCCATCCCTTTGTGCCCCATCACTAGAACAACGACCAACAAAAAGATGTTGAAGAAATAAAACATATAGGAATAACGGTAGTAATTTTTTGGACCGAGGAAACTAACGGCCATCCCTACAATCATGGCTACACTGAAGTAAGCAATCTGTGTTTGATAAAGGTTCGCCATATTGGGAGAACCAGAAGTAGCAGAATAAAGATTCAAAATTCCAACGATGAATATGGCCATCGCAATTCCAAAAAAGGAAAAGTCGTATCTCTTAAAGATATCTAAAAATCCAGATGCATTAAATCTCATCAGGTATCCTCTTCAGTTGATTCAGCTGCAACTTCTTCTTTCTCTTCACTTTCTTTCTTCAGCTTTTCTTTTCTGGCCTTTTCATCAAGCCAAAATTGCTTCATCTTCTTTTTATCTTCTTCAGCATAGAGAGCGTATTTTTGCGGATAATACTTTTTCATGTATTTCGTAATAACGTCTCTTACCACAGGTGCTGCTGCTGAAGATCCATGACAACCATGTTCAACGACAACGGCAACGGCAATTTTTGGATCGTACGCAGGTGCATAGCCGACAAAAATCCCGTGGTGTCTGTCTCGATAAGGCATCTCTTCACATTTGGAAAAGAGTTCTTTAGAGGTCATTGACTTGACCTGAGAAGTTCCAGTCTTGCCGGCCATCCTGATACCGACCCCTCGATACCACCAGGCCGTTCCTTTTTGCTCATTCACAACCTGATAAAGTCCCTTCTTGATAGCTTCGAGAGTATCTTTAGATATATTTAACTTGCTTACTTCTTTTGGACTAAATTTTTCAATCACTTCCCCATCGTTCTTGAAGATTTCTTTAATCAGGTATGGATGATAAAGAGTTCCTCCATTTGCAATAGCAGCATATGCCATGGCCAACTGAAGAGGAGTGGTAAGGATATATGACTGACCAATCGAACAACTTAAAGTTTCTCCAAGTTGCCATTCTTCACCAAATCTTTTCTTTTTCCATTCTCTATCTGGGATTAATCCACTTGTTTCACGAGGGAGAGAAATTCCTGTTTTCGTTCCAAGTCCAAACTTTCTTGCGTAATCTGCGAGGACATCAATATCTAGTTGTGTTGCTATCTTATAGAAATACACGTCCACTGACCGCTTTAAAGATTTATAAACATCCGTTGGACCGTGACCATCTTTTTTCCAATCGTGGTATCGACGTCTTCCCAATTTGAAAGTTGGTCCACATTGAATGACTTGATCTTTTTTAACAATCCCTTCTTCGAGTGCTGCAATGGCAGTAATCGTCTTAAAGGTTGACCCAGGAGAATAATGTTCCTGAATAGTACGATCACGAAGAGGGTTGTTTTCATTATCAATAAGTGACTTCCAGTATTCTGAAGTCAGTCCTCTACTGAATTGTGTTGGATCAAAACTTGGTCTGGAAACCATTGCAAGAATTTCACCTGAATTTACGTCAACTGCGACTGCGGAACCAACTTTTCCTTCAAGTGATTCGTAAGCCGCAATTTGAAGATCTCTATCCACAGTCAGTCGAAGATTGTTACCTGGAGTGGCCTTCATATTTCGGACCTCTGAAAAGAGATCCTCACCTTTGATGTTTTTCCTTACTCGCCCTCTGGCATCCACACGAACAAACTCAAAACCATCTTCTCCGCGCAGTTGAAGATCCATTTGTTCCTCTAGACCTGCTTGACCGATAAAATCCCCCAACTTGTAATTGAATTTGTCTCGCTTTCGATACTTTGGGAGCTGAGCTTGGGAGATTTCTGAAATATATCCAAGTAAGTGTCCCCCAATTTCTTTATCGGAGTATTCCCTTGATATAAACGTTTGAACCATCACACCAGGCATCTTGAAGTTTTCCGTTTCGATGATCGCAACTTCTTTACGAGAAATATTTTTTTTGATGACGACAGGACGATACCTAGCTTGACCTCGATTCTTAATCAAGATTTTATTAATTTCATCAGGAGTCATTTTGAGAATCATTCCCAGTTTTTTGATCGACTCTTTTTTGTTTTTCAAATACTGAGGAATAATGACGGCATCAAATCTTGGAATATTGTGAATCAATAATTGATTATTTCGACTGAAAATCATTCCACGAGGAGCATTGACAGTTTCCTTACGAAGAGTATTTTCAATTGAATAACGATAGAGTTCCTTGCCGGAATATATTTGCAGGTACCAAAGCCTGGCAAAAATCACCAAGAAAAAAAGAACAACGATGTTTCCAATGAGGTCCAGTCTTCCTTTATGGGACCGGACAATATCATCTTCACCAAACATCAGAGCTCATCTCCAAGAAGTCCGCCTTCTGACATACTCCAGACTTTTTCAAAGATCATGAACAAAAATGGAGAGAGAAGAGAGATCACAATACTTTCTGGAACGAATCTCCAAAATTTATCAACGATATAAGTGACATCTCCCATTCTCATGTAAATCAATCCACTCACAACAACAAACCAGAATGTTTGAAAAATTTGCGTCACAATCATGGTGGCAGCTGCAGAAGAAAAATGAATAAGGTCTCTCAAATAACTGATGACAATACAGACAGCAATCCCCGCAATTGTCCCAGGCTCCCATCCTTCCACTGTGAAAAAACTATGAAAATACTGAACGATTAAAATAAACACCGGCAGATAAGGAGTTTGAAAACGAAAACCAAAGAATAGGACAACAGCGATGTTGAAAGGAAGAATGAACTGCTTAACACCAAAAACAGGAAGGAGTGAAGTTGCAAAAACTTCTAGAACAATCAATATCACTAGAGTGATAAGCATTGGAGCGACAACATTTTTGATTTCAGATCTCATCAACGCTTCTCCTGATCTTCTCTATCCAAGGCTTCCCATTCTACTTTTTTGACTTCATCAAGATTTGAAACAAGAACGATAACTTCTTCTAGTCCACCAAAATCGACTTCAGGTATCACTTCCACATGCTGAGTAATTCCATAAGACTCTCGCTCTATCCTGGCGACTCTTCCTATCCTTAAACCTTTAGGATAAATATTTCCAAGGCCTGAAGTGATTACAGTATCGTTCAAAATAATGGGCTTGGTTCGAGTCACATACTTCATGATCAAGCGATCGTCAGAATCACCTTCCAGTACTCCATGCGCTCTAGTTCGAGAAACAAGACCATCAATTCTATTGGAAGGATCGAGAATGGTAAGAACGTCAGCATAATGATCGGTTAAACGATAGATATAACCAACAAGACCACTTGAAGTTACAACCGGAGACTGAAGTCTGATTCCCGATTTGATGCCTTTATTGATACGCAAAACTTTATAGTCACTTGAAGAATCCCAACTCACAATTTGGCCGAGAATTTTTTTGATATTAAGATCACTTCCAAATTCGAGATAACCTTTTAGTCTTTGATTTTCTTTTTGAACTTCTTCAAGGTTGAACATTTCAGCTTCGAGTTGGGCAATTCTTTTGGTTAACTCGATATTCTTCTTACTGGCCGAGACGTTGTTGACATAGTGCTCAAAGATGCCTGAAATTTCGCCATGAAGAAAAGTAACGCCCCGCTGAAGCGGAGTAACCGAGTCAATCATTAGGTTTTCAAAAGCAGAGGTGGATCGAAACGTCGTATCCTTGCGTGAAAAGCTGAATAACGCCAGGCCCAAAACACAGATATTCAATACTAATTTAAGACGCTGTCCCTGCGTTTCCCAAACTCTCAAAATAGCCCTCCCTGGGTATCCTAAATAGAGTAACCAAATCCTCTCTTAATGCCAATAATCTTTACGTATTAAGCCATTCATATGATAATTTCCCTTCACAAAAATCGCAGCAATTCTGGAGCACTTTTATGTCAGGAGCTTTTCAAAAAAGAACAACAAACATCTTCCTTACCATCTTTATTGGTTTCATTGTCGTGTCCTTTATGTTCACGGGTTATGAAAGTATGAAAGGAACACCAGACACTGTCGCTAAAGTCGGCGGGATACCAGTTAAACTTGCTGAGTACAGAAATGAATACAATCGTCAGCTGGAGTTTTACAGAAGAATCATGAATGGCGATCTAAGTTCAAAACAAATTGAGCAATTTGGACTGAAGCAAAATGCCATTAGAAACCTGATTCAAAGAAACCTCATGATCAAGTTTTCAGATCGAATGGGTATTGTTCCAAGTTCTGACCAAATTAAAGCAGAGATCAAAAATCTTCCTTATTTCAAAACCGGTAATCAATTCGATATCAACAAGTACAAGATGCTTCTTAGTAGAAATGGCATGACACCAACTGATTTTGAAGAAGATGTTAAGCAAAACCTTAAGGCCCAACTTTCAGGTGAAATTCTTCAAGCCTTCCCTATTTCTTCTAAATATGTTGAAGAGAGAGAGAAGTTCAAAGATCAAAAAGTTAATGCCAATATCGTTCAGTTCAAAAAAGATTCGCTGGAAAAACACATCAATGTATCCAATGCTGAAGTTACAAAGTTTCTTGCTGATGAAAAGAACAAAAATAGAGTTCAGGAAATCTTCAAACAAAGAAAAGCTGGATTGGACCAAAAAGAAGAAGTTCTCGCCAGCCATATTCTTTTTAAAAGTGGCGACAAGAACGATGCTGAAGTTAAAAAGAAAGCTGATGATTTGATAAAAAAGGTTAATGCTAACAACTTCGCAACTCTTGCCAACAAACACACTGAAGACCGAACAGGAAAAGGTAACGGTGGAGATCTCAAATGGTTTGGAAAAGGTAGAATGGTTCCAGAGTTTGAAAATGCAGCTTTTACGGCCAAGAAAGGTAGTATCGTAGGTCCTGTTAAAACAGACTTTGGTTATCACATTATTTATGTCAGAGACAAAAAATCAGCCAAAGAAGCAGTTCTAGCTGATCATGAAAAAAACCTTGCTAAAGAATTGATTCAAAAAGAGAAAAAAGAACAAATCAGCACTCTCGTTGCTGAATTGAAAAAAGAAATTGAATCCAACCTCAAGTCAAACAACAAGAAAGGACTTGAGTCTCTTCAAAAGAAATACGGCTTCAAATTAGAGACAGATGTAGAAGTAAATAGACTTGATGGAGCGAAAGGAAACATCTCTATCGATTCTAAGAACCTCAAACAACTTTTTACAGACAAGCCAGGTTCAATTTACAGCTTTGACGAATCTATTGATGTAACTCTTGTCAAAACTTCCCCAGCGAAAGAAGAGAAGAAAAAAGAAGAGTTGGACATTGATAAAGAAAAACAAAGTTTGGCCATGATGCTTTCAAGAAAACTTAGAGAGCAAATCATGAAAGATCTTGAGACTAAAGTTTCAATCAAGGTCTATGATCAAATGCTTTAATGGCCGATAAAAATTCCAAGTTCGATCAAAACGCTCCTGGAGCATTCTATGTAGACGACCAGTGCATCGCATGTGATGCCTGTGTCGTCGAAGCCCCGAAATTCTTCGCTATGAATAATGATGAAGGTCATGCCTACGTTTTACTTCAACCGACCAGTGAAGAAGAAATACAAAACTGTCTTGAAGCCTTGGATGCGTGTCCGGTAGAGGCGATTGGAAAAGACGGCGAATCCTGAAGAATTGAAGTTTAAAAACAAAAGGCCTTGTGCTGCAACACAAGGCCTTAAGTTTTGCGAAGTCGAGGTCAGTTATTACCTCTTAAGCTGCAGAACTTCCTGCAACATTTGATCTGAAGTAGTAATTGTTTTGGCACTGGCCTGGAAGTTTCTTTGTGCTGTCATCAAATTCACAAACTCATTTGCGATATCGACGTTTGACAGCTCAAGTGACTTGGCAAGAACTTCACCACGTCCAGCTTCACCTGGCTTACCAACTGCTGCTTGACCAGAGTTTTTAGATTCTTTAGCAAGGTTTTTCCCAACTTTGAAAAGACCTTCGTTGTTTTCAAACTTGGCGATACCAATTTGAGCAACGTCTCTATCTTCTCCGTTGTTATAAACTGCAGTAAGAATACCTTCATCACTGAATGACATTGAAGCCAGTGTCGCTGCAGAAGAACCGTCTTGAGTGTGTCTCGCAACAGCTGATCCTGAACCATACTGGGTAGAAGCTTGTAGTCCGTCTCCACCTTCAGCAATTGATTCTCCCCAAGAAAATTTAATATTCTGACCTGGAGTTGCTCCGTTATTGAAGTTGAATGAATTTGAGCCAACTTGTTCTTCTTGAAGTCTACCTTTGTCATTGAAGACAAGAGTACCATTGGCCATTTCAATCATTTTTCCTTCTTCTCCACCAGCTGCATCTTTTCCATCAACCATAGCATGGTATTCAAAGGTATTATTTCCTGTTTTGTTATAGTAGAGAGAAACAACTCTAGCAGTACCGACATTGTCGTAAACAGTAACAGAGTGAGAGAAATTTGAAGTTTCATCTGGATTTTCTGGGTTAAATTGTTTTACCTCAGCTCTTGAATCCAAGTTCATAGAAACTTCAACATTCTCAGTAGCAGATGCTGGGATTGTTGTATTTCCAAGTCTGATTGCCTCAAGCTTGTTCGTGATTTCACCTTTATCATTTGAAGCAAATCCTTGAACTCGATAGCCATCACCTGTAATCAGATAGCCTTCTTTATCGAAATGGAAAGAACCGTCTCTGGTATAACCTTTTCCAAATGGAGCATCTACTTGGAAGTATCCGTTTCCATTAATAGCTAGGTCAGTCATACTTTCCGTTCTTGCGATATCACCTTGAGACATCATTGGCTTAATGTGTGCAATCTTAGTACCAGCACCCATTTGGTCACCACCATCAATCCCTTTAAGTGAAGTAGCGAGAACATCCTGAAACTCAGCCCGTGAACCTTTAAAACCCGTTGTTCCGGCGTTGGCAATGTTGTCACCAACAACACCCATCCCTGAACCTGCAGCTTGAAGACCGGACACACCGATTTGAAAAGAGCGTAGAATTCCCATATAAGTCCCTCCTAGACTTAGTGAATACAAAAGACTTAGCTATGGGTTCTTTTTTTTAATTCAGACAACGACAGGCCTGAATTGAGGCTCCCGTTAAGGACCAGCCAGTTTCACCCTAAATCTAACGTACTCAGTTTACCATTAATGTAGAATCGATCTTGGTAAATACATTCTCTGCCATATTATCTTTGTCGATCGCAGTCACAATTGTGTTGTTTTCGACATCGAGGATATAAGCAGCATTAGGTGTAATCACCAAAGAATCTTTTCCCCCTTTCATTTTTAACTTATCCATAGCGTCTCTGAGTTTAAAAAACTCTTCGCTATCCATCTGTAAATTTCTTTCTTGTAGTCTCTTGGCAGCATGAGTGGAAAGTTTAAGTCCGTGCTCACGCTTGATATCACCAATTTGTTCTTGAAGAAGATTTTTAAACTCGGAAGTCTCCTGGCCTTGTCCCGGCTGGAGTTTGTTAGATACATCAACCTTCTTATGTTTCGGAAGTTTCGAAACATTAGGTATTAGCATGCTGTTGATATTTCCCTTTCCCGTCATAAAATCCCAATCAAATTACATATTCTCAAACTGGTCGAGCTTAATTTGATTATAGCTATCGTTTGCTTTCTTTTGCAATGCAGGCAAATTTGATGCACCGGCATTATTTTTACCTGTAGCACTATTCTTCGCAGCTTCAGGAGAGCTGAAAGAATCCACGTCTCTCAGATAAACCTTCTTGCCACCTTTTAAAGTAAGTACAGTTTCATCTCCAACAAAATCAACCGACGTCACAAGACCAGAAGATTTTGTTTCACCTTTGAATTCATTGAATGTTTCATCCCAAGCTCTTACTTCAACTCTGAAGTCACCCTTGCCAACGAAATATCCATCGAAACCTTTAGCATCCCAAGTAACACTTTGAGGTCCAAAGCCCATAGAGTCACGATCAACCTGGCCAACAAGCTGGTTGTTCTTATCGTAAATTCTGACAAGCACTTTTTTAGCTGACTGTGGAAGATTGAAAGGAACTTCAATTTTCTTTCCATTTTCTTCAACACGAACAGAAGTCCCCTTGGTCTGAACAGCTTTTCCAATAAAGCTAGCCCCGTAAAATTTATTTTCAGTCGGCATAGCTTTTTGCATGTTATCGAACTTGCTGTTCATGTTTGTCATCTGCTCGAGCTGAGCGAATTGAGCAAGGTCTGCAGCAAATTGTTTTTGATCCATTGGCTTCAACGGATCTTGATTTTGTAATTGATGCGTTAGAAGTTTTAGAAAACCATCTTTGCCCATCTTGTTGTGGGAATTTCTGTCGACAAATTTTGACTCGCCTTCAACTCCGGCCATCTTGTTGAGCTGTTCCCCAACATTTTCTTTGTCTTTTTTCTTGTTTGAGCGATTCCCCATGTTCATTTGAACATTCTTGAAAGGATTGGCTTCTTGTGGTTTACCGATTTCGGGCATCTAGTCCCCTATAATGTTCAGGCGAAGGCCTGACTTTGCTCTTTATATTGCTCCCAAAGCTCTTTTCTTCTTTGAGAATCTCTTTGCTCAGAAGATTCACCTCTTCCAAACATTCCTTGACTCTGACTTTGTCCTTGAGAACCTTCAGAAAACTGACTTCCTGAGTTTCTTGAATCTGATGAGAAGCTCATCATTTCAGACTTGGTATTAGCTGTAACAATTTTGAATTGTGACAACTTGATTCCTGATTTATCCAGGTTCTTGATGATATCTACTTCATTTTCAGCAAAGAATACTTGTGCTTCTTTTGAAGCTGCTTGAATCTGAAGATCTACTTGATTACCAGGACCTGCTTTTTTAGCATTAACTCTGAAGTCACCTAGTTCATCATGTTTCACTAGAACATCAATTTGATTACTGTTTTCTAGCTTATTCATCTCAATATAGTTTGTAATCTTTGTAATCAATTCAGACTTGTTTGAAGCTTGAATATTTGAAAGATCTACAACTTTTGTATTAGGGCCAACGCTCGAAGAATCCAATCCTGAAGACTTCATGCTTGATGACATGAAATCAAAACTTGATTCACCTTTTTCACCAGAAGCAGCTTCTACTTCTAAAGAATTTCCAAGATCATCACTTAATGAAATTTTTGAATTGAAATCTGCTGGATTGATGTCGAACATTGATTTTCTGGCAATATCTTGATTCTTTCCATAACCCTTGATCTTATTCAGAAGGTTATTGGCATTTTTTGCACGAGTTTCAAATGGAAGAACATCAGCATTCCCTTGAACAGCTTGCATAAGCTCTGGAGACGTTGTTGTATTCAACTTACTGACAAAATCAGAACCTGTTGTCTGAACTTGTTTTCCACCAAGTTGAAGCATTCCATTATTTTGACCAGCAACCTTAGGACCTTTTCCAATCTGAAGATCAAGTGGGATCCTTGGGTTACCTTCGATAACTTCTGCTTCAGCAGCATTGAGCTTACTTCCAGAAGCGTTGGCCGCTGAAGAATTTTTCTTCTGAGCCATCATGATATCTTTTATGTTTTGATTAAGTTCAGGATTCTTTGCGAACTCTTCAAGTGTTTCTGGATCAGGTGTGATCCCTTCTTGAGCTCCCTTAAGTAGCGTTTGCAGTTGTGGATTTTCAGCAAGAACTTTTTGTTTTCTAGCTTCAAATTCCAAAGCCAATGAAGCGTCTTCTTTTCCAAGAGCTTTTGCAAAAGCTTCTCTTGCTGCAGGATCCGACTTCAGGGCCTTGGCCATGAACTCGTCGATCATGCCTGGATCAGAGTTAGAAGCATCTTGAAGAAGGCTCATGAACTCTTCAGGATTCAATCCTTCAGCTGAATTTCCAACACCAAATGGCGAAGCAGAGGCATTTTGTTGTCCTCCGAGAATCGCTAAAAGGTTGTTATTGTTTGAAATTCCGTTCATATTTGTCTTCGTACTCCTGTTTCGAGACTATGCTGCACTCTACTATTTTTTCATATTCATGAACTGTTTTTGAAGCCGGGCAGATATTTCCTTGTCCATTGAATTGAATATCTTCGAAATTTTAGTTGGATCAAGTTTCTCAAGAATTTGAACTGAGATGTCTGCATCCTGCACAGAAAGCACATCAGCGGCATTTTGAGGCCTCATAGCTGAGATAACATCAACCATGTGAGTTATTCTTTTGTTCCTCTCATCTTGTTTTCCATCGATACAGCCAATGAATAGTTCCTGTCTTTTTTGAAATTCAATCACCTTTTTCTTGAAGCTCTCCTGATTATGAGAAAGCTCTTGCTTCATTTTATCAATTTCAATTTCTTTTAATCTCAAGTCCTGATCTTTTTTTACGAGCTCTTTTGAGAAATCTACTAACTTGTTATTTCCCGCTTTTTGCAGATATCTATCAACTTCTTCCAGAACTGCTTTTTGAAATTCTTCTTCTGTATAAAGTCTCTTATCAGGTTTGGTTTCTGTCTTTTTTTTATCCTGAGCGCTAACCGCTCCTAGACAAACAACAATCACTGCTAAAATAAAAGTTTTCATTTTAGTGTCCCTTCTCCAGATTTCTTCTGATCGTCATTAGATCATCAATATCTTCTTGTGCTTTTTTCATTGTTTCTTTTTTCCAAGCAGTAAACTCTTTCTCTCTTAAGTTCTCTAGAACTTTTACCTCACCACGTGCTTCGCTTAGTTCTTTTCTTTTAACTTCCATGCGACGCTCGAGACTATAGATTAGGTTTTCCTTGTTTTTAATATCTTCTCTCTTACCTTGGATATAAAAGGGATAGAACTGAAGAAATTTTCCATCAGCTCCATTCTTGGATGTAGCATGAAAACTCTCATAGGCTTCATCAATTTGCTTTTCGATGGCGGTAATTTCATCCTTCAAATTTTGAATTTCTGAAACAATTTCACCAAGTTCAAGTTTTACTCGTTTTTCCTTGAACTCACGAAGTTTCATCAATCCCTGAAGTTTGAATTTATACTTCTTGGCCATCTCTTATCCTTAACCCTGGTCGTTATAAACATCAGGATTCACAGCGCCTTCTGCTTTACGTGCGATATTTACCATCTGATCGTAGAGCTCTTCGATTTTCATCGCTTCAGTTGAGCCTTGCATTTGTCTGAGAAGCTCCATCAACTCATCATAAATAACCAAAGCTTTATCCACTTTAGCATTTGAACCTCTGACATAAGCTCCGACGTTGATAAGATCTTCGTTTTCTTTGTAAGAGGCCATAAGATCTCTCAAGTGAGAAGCGACAATAATATGCTCTCTTGGAACAACTTTACTCATGACCCTTGAAAGTGATTGGAGAACGTCGATTGCTGGGAACTGGTTTCGACTGGCAAGTTCCCTCGACAAAATGATGTGTCCGTCGGCAATTGCTCTAATCGCATCTGCGATCGGCTCATCCATATCTCCACCTTCAACAAGTACTGTATAGATACCAGTAATTGAACCTGCTCCTCTTTTCGTTCCAGCTCTTTCAAGAAGTTTTGGAAGTTTAGCAAAAACTGAAGGTGTGTAACCTTTTTGACCAGGAGGTTCTCCTGCGCCAAGGCTGATTTCTCTGTTTGCCATAGCAAATCTGGTTACAGAGTCCATCATCAGAAGAACATCTCTATTTCTATCTCTAAAAAACTCTGCAACAGTAGTAGCAACATAGGCAGCTTTAGCTCGAATTAGAGCTGATTGATCAGAAGTGGCTACGATTACAACAGATCTTCTTAGCCCCTCTTCACCTAAATCACTTTCGATAAACTCAAGAACCTCTCGCCCCCGTTCTCCAATCAGAGCAATCACGTTGATATCTGCATCAGTATTTTGAGCAATCATGCCAAGAGTAACAGACTTACCAACACCGGAACCGGCCATAATCGCCAAACGTTGGCCCTTACCTGCGGTCATGAAACAATTGATGGCATGAACACCGGTATCCAAACTCTGTCTGATTGGTGGACGATCAAGTGGGTTGATAGGTTGTCCAAAGATACTTCTCATCTCTGAATCTTTACTATCAATTGGGCCTTTCCCATCAATTGGATTGCCTTGAAAATCTATGACACGACCAATGAGGGCATCAGAACATAAGAAAGTAGTGGTTAGCTCTTTGAGATAGACTCGTGTTTCCGAGTTGATTCCAGGAATCTCATCATACGGCATGGCCATACATTTGTTTCCATTAATGGCCACGACTTCACCTAGACATCTATCACCAAACTCAGTAACAAATTCAACATTACTTCCAATAACGGCTCTACTTAAATTTACTTCGTAAAGCATTCCATGACTGGATGCAATCTTTCCGACCTTTTGATAAGGCAAAGAATATTCGTAGGCTTTATGAATAGGCCCTAGATCAAGAATCTTCTCGTCCATCTCTCAATCCTACGGTTTCAAAAAGTTTATCGAGACTGACCATCTGTTCTTCTAAAGTTCCATTGATAATTCCATTATCACTTTCGATGATGATCCCTTGTCCGTTGATGTCATAATCAACTTCAACTCTGACATTTTTCAATGCACCTATTTTTTCTTGAACGGTTTCAAGAACATCTGTCATACCTTCAAAGCTATTTTGATCGACTTGAACAAGGAGATTCGATTTGGATTGAATTTCTGTTACGAGTTTTTCCAACAATCTGGTGATGTATTCACCGTCATCTTTCAACTCTCTTAAAATTACCCATTTTGTGAGATTTTTGACCAATTTATAAAGATCTTGCTTTTGAGCATTGATGATTTCTTCTTTAAGAACAAGTACATCATTGAT
The DNA here is from genome assembly GCA_006226755.1 of Deltaproteobacteria bacterium. Taxonomy (GTDB): domain Bacteria; phylum Bdellovibrionota; class Bacteriovoracia; order Bacteriovoracales; family Bacteriovoracaceae; genus M0603. The sequence continues at coordinate 18,627 of SBGE01000033.1, forward strand.
CATATCAACAAGTGCATTCAGCTTTTCTTCTGTTGCCGCACGTGTCTGATTATAGACTTCCTGCTTCCCCGCCTCGATACCTTCACCAAAACCTTGCTGAAATGCTTCTTCGCGAAGGATGTCGACCCTTCTCTCAACTTCATCTCTGATTTTTCTTTCTCGTTCTTCTCTTTCTTGTTCGAGTAGTCCACGATGTTCTTTTACAATTGGAGAGATGGCAAAATTCTTTTTCTCTGCGCTCAAACGCTCAAGCTTGGCCTTCTTTCCATCTTGCTTGGCAAGTTTAGGAACAAATTCTCCAAGATCTCTAAAACTATAGTTTTCAACTGAGTCGTTTTCACCGGCCACAACCGAGAAATTTCTGAATGTATATTCTTCAATTTTGTTTTCGTGACCAGCCATTTATCCTCTCTCCTATCAGACGAGTTGATCACCTTCACCACCTCTGGCGATGAAAGCTTTACCTTGTTGTTCGAGTTCTTTAGCCTTCTGAACGATTTCAGTTTGTGCCTTCTCAACATCAGAAAGTTTTGTTGGCCCAAGGGCATCAAGGTCTTCCTGGATGAGAGTTGCAGCTCTATTTGACATGTTCTTGAAGATTTTAGCCTTAATATCTTCAGGAGCAGTCTTAAGCGCAATAACGAGTTTCTGTTGATCCACTTCTTTGAGAAGGTTCTGAATACCTTTGTCGTCGACGTGGACAAGGTCTTCGAATACGAACATAAGTTTTCTGATCTCTTCTGCAAGTTCTGGATCTTTCTCCTCGACCCTGGACATGATGTTCTTTTCGCTGTTCTTGTCCATAAGGTTGAGCATATCTGCGATTGGCTCCACACCACCAAGTTGGTTGGTATCGATTGAACCAAGAGTCGAAAGTTCTGTTTTGAGGACGTCATCCAACTGCGCAATAAGTTCTGGAGAAACATAATCGAGGTTCGCAACTCTGAGAACAACTTCTGCTTGGAGTCCTTCTGGAAGTCTCTTGAGTACATCCACTTTCTTTTCTGGCGCGAGGTGAGCCACGATAAGAGCAATTGTTTGTGGGTGTTCGTTGATAAGGAAGTTGGCAAGGGTTCTCGTATCAACAAGTTCAAGTGACTCAAGTGTATTGTTCGATCCAACTTCAACGATTTGACCGAGAAGTTGTTTCGCTCTCTCTTCACCAAGGGCACCAACGATAAAGTCACGTCCACGGTTATCAGAGAAGAGTAGATCATTTTCTTCGTTAAGAGTTGCATAGAACTCTTCAAGAACTTTTTTGATCAACCAGATCGGAGCTTTCCTAACAGCTGCCATGGTGTTGATCATTCTTTTAACATCATTATCCCTAAGATGTCCGAAGATCAGCTGGGTCGTCTGAACCCCCAAAGCAGATAGAAGGATCGCGGCTTTTTCCTGCCCTGAGAGCAGGGAGTATTCCGTATCCGGATCTAAACTGTTTTCACTTGGCATTGCCACAGTTTTCCTCGCTTGTTATCGCCCAATCAGGCAATTTGTTTATCAGATTCCGTACTATGAATCATTTCATGGATAATCTGAGCCGCCTTGCCTGGGTTGGACTCAACCAGTGAAATAATTCTTTCTCTCAACATATTACCTTCAATCTTCTCTGGGTTGAGCTTCTCTTCAATCTGAGGAAGCGCATCTTCAAGTCCAGGAAGCTTTTGATTTGCTTGAATTTTTTCAAGCTCTTCAAGAGTCTTTGGAAGGAAATCTTCTACTGACTCAACTGTGTTATCAGTAACCCATTGAATGAATGGTCTTACTACTAGGAAGAAGAAAAGTGAGATTACCAGACCAACGGCCAAGTACTTCACGATATTTTTCCAAAGTTCTCTTTTCTCTTTTTCAAGCATCAAAGCTTCTACAGCAGCTAGGTCTTCTTGTGCGAACTCCATGTTCTTGATGACCAGCTGATCCCCTCTTTTCTCGGAAATTCCAAGAGTCGAAGCAACGATTGCTTTAAAGTTCGCTAGATCTGCTTCAGACCAAGCTTCATATCTCATAATCTGTCTTCCATCATCTCCTAGGAGAGGAGCTCCATTCTCATCAACAGCAGGTACTTTCTTGCCATCAATCATGACTGCAGCTGAAATTTTTTGAATCCCGGCTACTGGAGTTTTAGATTTCTTAACTCGTGTTGGTACATTGTAGTTTCTTGTCGTAAGTTCTTTATCTACGTTGTTTCTTGTTTCAGGTATTCCCGGTTGTGGTGTTTCACCTGGAACGTTACTTCTGGCTCCAGGGATTCCCTGAGGAGAAGGCCTACTTCCATTTAACTTCTGTGAATTTTTAACTTCAGAAAGAACCGCGGCGTTTTCTGAATCATATTTAGTTTCAGTTTGAACACTTTCCGTGAAATCCATATTCACAGTTACTTTGGCGATAACTTTTCCATCGCCGACAACTTTAGAAAGGATTTCTTCGATCTGTGACTCATATTTTCTATTTATTTTAGACTCTAGCCCAAGCCTGTTTGCCGTAGCAGCAGTCATGGCATCGCCAATATTTTCGGAGAGCTTCTTACCTCTATGGTCAAGAATCACGACATTCTCTGGTCTCATTCCATCAACTGAATTTGATACCAGCTGTCCAATACCTTTGATCTCACCTTCAGTTAGCGTTACACCATTGTTCAATTCTAGGACAACGGAAGCTCCAGGAGCTTTCTTTTCACTCACAAATGGAGAAGATTCTGGAATTGAAAGGTGGACTCTCGCTCTTTTAACACCATTGATATATCTGATTGTCTTAATAAGCTCTCCCTCAAGAGCTCTTTGTCTATTTACCTTTTGAACAAAGCTTGTTGTCCCAAATGATTGCTTGTCGAAGACTTCATATCCAACAGTTCCAGAGAAAGCGACTCCCATGGTTGCCAGTTCAAGTCTCCACTTATTAACCATGTCTTCAGGAATCTTGATGGTTTTACCATCATTGGATAACTGGTAAGAGATTTTCTTTTCTTCAAGGATAACTGCAATTTTCTTCGAATCATCTCTGTTAAGGTCAGTGTAAAGAACCTCGTAGCGTGTTTTAGACGCCCAGATAATGATCGATGCCATCACAGCAATAATGACCCCAGTCAAACCAACAAGACTTATTCTCTTGCCAGTATCCAGTGTCGAATAAAACTCCATGAAGTTTCGATAAATTTTTTCCAAGAAATCTTGCACAGAATCCTCCTGATTCCCGCTCTACCGTCACATCCTATGACGGCATTGCCTTAAATCTGCATTCTCATTACTTCTTTATATGCATCAATCACCTTCGACCTGATTTGGTTCATGGTCTTGAAAGCAATTTCAGCTTTTTCAACTGCCAACATTGTCTCGTGCAGGTTTTTGGATTTCCCAGTCGCCAAGTTTTGAATAGCCTTATTCGCTTCTTGCTGCAATCCATTCACTTCAGTGATCGAGCTGGCAAGAAGTTCAGAGAAAGACTTTCTATTACCTGGTTCCTCCAGAGAGAGGCCATTGCCAATTCCAGTGGTTTCAAGTTCGTTGAAAGTTTCAATTTCAGAACTTTTCGCCCAGTCTTTGGCGTTATAGTTGTTCAGAATCTGTTGTAAATTTCCTACATTCTGAATTGCCATTTCCTACCCCTTATCTTCCAATCTCAAGTGCTTTCAACGCCATCCCTTTGGTGGTGTTCATTGCACTGATATTGGCTTCGTATGATCTTGATGCTGAAATCATATTGGCCATTTCTTCCATAACGTTGATGTTTGGATATGCCACATAACCTTGTTCATTTGCGTCCGGATGGTTTGGTTCGTACTTCAGGATTGGAGGTCTATCTGTAGAGATTACCTCGGTCGCATGAACTGTTTGTGCATTCTCATTCATCTCCCCTTCAAGAATCTCTGAAAATGAGTCTCTTGCTGGTTCTGAACCAAAAGCAACTTCTTTCTTTCTATAAGGTCCACCTTCGGCAGTCCTAGTTGTTTGTGCATTCGCGATATTGGAAGAGATCGCCGCCATTCTTGTTCTATTGGCCTTAAGCCCGGATGATGAAATTCTCAAACTTGTCAGTAGGTCCATTGTTTACCTTACCTTTCTGAACTGATGGCATATTTCATCAGTCCTAGTTTTTTGTTAAGCAGTTGTACAGAGGCATCATAGAGGATTTTGTTTTCCGCCATCATGGCCATTTCTTTTTCTCTGTCGACTGTGTTCCCATCTTCACTCACGACACCACTTGGGTCTTCGTAAATTTCTGGTTCAAGGTTGTTGAAACCTCCACCTCCGACATTGAAATGTCTTTCGTCATCTGTATTGAGCTTCTGTGATTCATCAACATCCAATGCTCTAGCTAGTGCTTCTTCAAAATCAATTCTTTTCGCTTTATATCCAGGAGTCTCAGCGTTAGCGATATTAGAAGTGATAAGCTTGTTCCTCATCAACCTGTAGTTCAAACTGGTTGCCAAGGCTTGCATTGTCTTATCTTCTATCTTCATATCTTACCTCCTCGATCCCTGAAAGCTTATTAACGAAGGTTTACGAAGTAAGCAGAACCGTCAGTTCTATATTCGTTAATTTTGTTTCTAAGTGTTCTGATAGAAACACCAAGAATTTTAGCTGCTTGAGTTCTGTTCTCTGATGTATGAACAAGTGCTTTCTTGATAAGTAGCTTTTCAGCTTCTTTCAATGACATCAGTCTGATTCCTTCATTGTCTTCATCACTGATCATACTTACAGCTCTCTTCTCACCGATCTCTAAATCAGTTTCCGTCAAGATTCCCGACTCAGAATTTGTCATGCTTGATTCGATAACTGTCTTTAGCTCGTGAACATTATGTGTCCAGTAGTGAGAAATAATTTTATCCATGGCAGACTGCTCAATCTGACCATTTCCATTCTCAGAAAACTCAGCTGCAAAGAATTGAGCTAGCATCTGAAGATCGTTTTCTCTTTCTCTTAGTGGAGTAAGGTTGATAGCGTTGCTCGCAACTAGCGTATAAAGACCTCTGTAGAATCTTCCTGATCCAACAAGCTTTGAAAGGTTTTTAGTAGTTGTAGCAACAATTCTTACGTCAATATCATAATCTGGAAGTTCCATAAGAATTTTGTGAAGTTTCTTTTGAAATTCGTCATCAACGCCTTCGATATTGGCGAAAACAACAGTTCCTGTATTTGCTGCCTCAAGAGCTCCCTTATTGAAACGTCCTGATTCTTCATCTCTCCAGCCAAGAATTTCATTTTCAACGATTCTTGCCTCTTGAGCACAATCAACCACGATAAATGGTCTTTCAGCTCTTGATGAATTTTCATGAATAAATTTGGCAAGTGCTCTTTTGCCAACTCCGGCTTCACCTACTACCAAAACAGGTGCTTTGGTAACAGAGACATTTCTCGCTACAGAAATAGCTTTTTGAATTTTAGGGTCCTTCCCAAAAAGTTCAACTCTTACAGCATCCATTTGACCTCCTGTCATCTTTCCGTCCCATCCTAGGACTTTCAATACTATATGGTTTGATTCTTAATCTTTAATAATGACAATTCCGACTTCACCATTTCCTTGATGTATTCCGAAATTGATTCATCCTCCAAAATCTCACTGAAAACCTTCATGGCTTCCTTTTCCTTCTTCGTATCTGCAAGCGCTAGGCCAAGTAGATATTGCAACCTGCCCTTGTAGACGCTGTTTTGATACTCTTCAAGGAATTTTTTGATCCTTGCAACTAGTAGATATTCCGTACCTTTTTGGTTGCTTCCTGCTAATACCTCAAGGTTTAAATAAGATATCTTTTCTTTAACTTTCGTCATTAGTTGATTTTTGACACCGAAATTACGGGTATCACTCAAAATGGCACTAGAGACTTTTTGGAACTTTTTGTAATCGCCAAGCTGATAAACAGAGTCTGTATAGGCATCCAACATGGACGCAAGATCTGTTGGATCGAATATTTTCTCCCCTTCCTGAACGCTTAAATAGTTCTCAAATGACTCTTCAGCCGACCTGTAGTTCTTTCTATGGTACTGAATCAGGCCTTTGTAAAAATCAACTTTCGAATACCCTGGAGCCAGTGTCTTGATCCTGTTTACATTCTCTAGAGCAAGGTCCCAGTTCTTCAACTTCATATTCTTTGAAAGTTTCAACTCCTCAAGAATTACTGCTGAGGTGTTCATTTTTCTTCTCTCAACCCAGATAGGAAATGTTCTGGTTGGAGATGTCTTCATCTTTGAGAATGACTCGTAAATTTCATCAAAGCCAGAAAAGATTCCTAACTTCACATAACTTTTCCCAACGATGAAGTTAAGTGTTGGATCCATTGCAACTTTGTCTACGTACTTTTCTTTGTAGACTTCCCATGCCTTGATGACTTTTCCATATTCTGTGCTCTTATAATTCTGCATCATGATGCCGTAGATGGCCTCAGCTCCGTCTCCTTCGAAAACTCTTCTCTCAGAAGGCTTCATAGAGGTCAAAGGAAGGGCCGTCAGATAACTTAGAGCTTCTTTGAATTTCTCATCAACCAAGTAGCTTCTTAGACGGATTAACCATCTCAGCTTGGTCACATCTCTTGAAAGAACCGGCTTTTTCTTGGTGTCTTTGATATCCAGAAGCGCTCTCATCTCAAGGTCAGACTGATCGATCTTTCTTTTTCTGATAGTTCTTAGGGCTGTATATCTCAATCTTGCTTCATAAGTTGAATCAAAATTTTGAGATCTGTTAATTGCTCTCTTATAAAGTTCCAGAGTTTGATTCACATCTTTTTCCAGAATTTCATAACAAAGGGCCAATCTCGTACGAGCAAACCCACTTTGTGTGATGTAAGTGTAATTAGCGATAAAATCATCGTAAAAACTGATCGCTTTCTCATATTCTGCTTCTCTAAAAAGCGCCTCAGCTACGTTATAAAGTATTGCAGAATGAATTGGCTTTACCATTCCCTTCTTGTTCTTTTCCCAGGTATCAATGACTTCCTTGGTTTTATTCATTGAAAGCAAGGTATAGATTTCGTATGCAATCATCAACTGAGCTGGAACAAGTTTTCTGACCGTTTTGTCCGCAATCAATTCTCTAAGTTTCTCAACTTGTCTCAAGTTAGTAAGCGAGTAGAGAATCAATTCTGCAGCATATCCACTCTCTTCGTAATCAAAATTCTCTTTTGAAGCTACGTAAAACTTTTTCGCCAACTCCAACAACTTGATGTAATCGTTATTTTCAATTTTTGACGTTAGAAGGTACTTGTAAATTCCCTTCTTCATTTCATAATTGTCTGTTCTTTCAGCGATGGTTGAAATCATGGCAAGAGCCGTTTTAACCGGCTCAGTATTACCTTTGTCGATATTCTCTTTCAAAATGGCGTTGGCCTTGAGGTACTCATTGATATCAACTTGATCTTCTTCGCCATATTTTTGCTTATAAAGCTCAATTGACTTGTACATCAAACCAAATTTCTTCTTTCTATAAAGATTAATACTCAATTGGATGTGAGCTTCTTTTTCGTTCTTGGTATAGCTTCTGTCTTTAATCGGATAGAAAAACTCTGGAGTTTTTCTTGAAAGATCGACCACTTTTTTCAAAGTTGGCTCAAGTGGCTCGTAATCCCATAGAAAACTAGCACCATAACGGAAGTCTCTATAAGGAGAGATTGCCTTTTCACTAGCTGCCTTCTTAACAGTCTTTACCTGTGCTTTAGCCACTTCAGGTCTCTTTAATACTGTTTTCTCTGTGCTATTTGCCTCTGGCTTTTTCGCAACAGGAAGGGCATCAACTTTCTTTGGAGCTTCTTTTGCTTTATCAGCTTCTATTGCAACTTTCTTATCCTTATTAAGGATAGTGTCTGCATCAGTCCAAAAATCCATTACGTAATACTTTTCTCTATCTTTATAGAAGGTGAAGAGTTCTACATCTGGACTAGCGAGCTTGATTGACAATGAAGAGACAGCATTATCTTCTTCTTTAGGAAGAATTTTAACACTGCTTACATAATTAGGATCTTTGCTAAATGCGATGATTTCATCTGAAATACTTTTGAAAATTTCAGGGTTGAGTGACTTGATAATCACTTCATCAGCACGTTTGTTAATGACAATTAAATCTTTTGGAACCGCGATCTTATAACGAAGATGTGTCTTCGCTTTCTCTTGTGAAACTACTGAAGCAAAAATTTCCGAAGACAGAAACATTGCCGCAATAATTGTCAAAATTTTGATTCCACATTTCTTCATAAGAATGAAACTTCCTGTTCCATATTTTAGCTTTGAAGCCGCTGTACCATTCATCCTAAATAACCAGCCGCATCTTAATTCTACATTTTTTTGGGCAGTATGGAAGGAAAATTTTTCTTACAGGAACATTTTGCCGAACAAAATTATGACACCTCATTATTTTCCCTATTTACACGGGAACTTGAGATAGTGTTGAAGTTTTACACTCAAGAAATTGGTGTCAGTATGTAACCGATTAATTTAGTATTTTTGTCTGGTTTTGGCTTGATGAAGTTTATTGAGTCAAGAAGTTGCTCATTCCCTTCTTCTTCATTTTTTCAATCAACGTTGTTCTGTTCATATGAAGAAGCTTGGAAGCCTGATTCTTGTTTCCATCCGTTCTATCAAGTGCTTGTTGAATCAGACTATCTTCAATATCAGAAAGAGTCTGCTTCAGATCGACACCTTCTTCTGGAAGAGAGATGAGATCATCAAACCTTGAGGCCATTGATTTATGCTGAAGAAACTTTGCAGGAAGGTCATCAGCTGTAATGACGTTTCCACCTTTAAGAATAACCAGTCTTTCAATGAGGTTTTCAAGTTCTCTAACGTTACCTGGCCAATCATAGGCCATAAGTAGTCCGAGTGACTCATCATCGAATTCCAAGTTATTTCTTCCATCAGCACTGACAAATCGGCTAAGGAAGTACGAAATCAATAGTGGAATATCTTCTTTCCTACTGGCAAGAGATGGAACTCTGATAGGAATAACATTAAGTCGGTAATAAAGGTCTTCTCTGAAGTTTCCTTCGGCTACAGCTTTCTCAAGGTTTCTGTGAGTCGCAGTAATGATTCTCACATCAACAGGAGTTGTCGTTGTACTCCCAACTCTCTCAATAACTCTATTTTGAAGAACTCTAAGAAGTTTTACTTGTAGTAGAAGAGGCATATCTCCGATTTCATCGAGGAAGATTGTCCCTTTATTGGCCAATTCAAATCGACCTTTTCTGGAATTGATTGCACCTGTAAAGGCACCTTTTTCGTGTCCAAAAAGCTCACTCTCAAGAAGTTCACCAGGAATGGCACCACAGTTCACAGAAACCATCGGGTTTTCTGTTCTAAGGCTCAGTTGGTGAATAGCATTTGAAACCAGTTCTTTCCCCGTTCCAGATGGACCATTGATAAGAACCGTTGAATCAGAAGCTGCAACTTTCTTAATTCTCTCGAAAACTTCTTTCATCAATACAGATCTACCGATCATTCCACAAAAGACGTCTTCTTCTCTAGGATCTTCAATTTTAAATTTTCTTCTTCTTGGAGCAGAAGGCTTATCGTCTCTGACTGATACAGAAGGAGTATGCTCCTTACCAAGATCCCAGTTCAGTTTTTGCTTATATGCTTTGGCAACAAGCTCAGAGAGTACTTCAAGCTCAAATGGCTTGGTCAAATAATGAAAGACGCCTTTCTTGGTGGCCTGAATCGCAGTTTCAATTGAAGCAAATCCAGTCATCACGATAGGGACAAAATCTAATTTCTTATCTTTCAATATATCGATCAACAGAAGTCCGTCAGATCCACCTTGATCAGAGAAACTGATATCTGTGATCAAACAGAAAGGATCAACTTTACCCTTAGCAATCCGCTCCTGGAAGTGACTGATGCAGTCTTCAGGAGAAAGGAAGTAACGGGTTTCAAGCCCTAACTTCTTTTCGATATATTTTTGAAGTGGTTTACCAAAGGTCTGGTCGTCTTCGACCAGATAAAGAACAGGTTTCCCTTGTCCATTAGCATCTTCATTTTTTTCATCAAATGAAGTGTGTAGAAAATGAAAATCGTCCATAGTGTGTTCCCAAGCTCGACTGGAAGCATTTCTGATTCCTGAGTCATTCACTTAGGAAAATCCTAGCCCAAAGCAATAATGGGTGTCAATTTCTAGACATGTGAATTATTTTGCCGAGCACAAGACTCAAGAATTTATAATAATATCAAATGCTTGAACTGAACGATCTGGCCCTCCGGCCCAGGCCCAAAAGCCAATAAATGCAATGCACAACAAACCAAGAGAGAAAAGAACGGCCGAAACTGCTCTGGAATCCTTAGTCCAAAAGATATAACCGGTGGGAAAAAAGATAAAACACATTGGTACCGCCCAAAAGGGAATGTACTTAATGATGAAATAAACAACATCCATAAATTGATTATAGCAAAAAAAAGCCTCTCGATACGAGAGGCCTTTTCTTTTTTTGAATTTAATTTTTAAATTAGAAGTGAGACTTAAGCTCTTCAAGCTTGTCGAGTCTTTCCCAAGGAAACTCAACGTCAGTTCTTCCGAAGTGACCATAAGCTGCAGACTTGCTGTAGATAGGTCTAAGAAGATCTAGTCTGTCGATGATTGCTTTAGGTCTCATGTCGAATACTTCATTAACAGCTTTGTTGATTTTAGCAACATCCACTTTTTCAGTTCCAAAAGTATCAACAAGCAATGACATTGGCTTAGCAACACCAATAGCATAAGCAACCTGTACAAGAGCTCTATCAGCTAGACCAGCAGCAACTACGTGCTTAGCGATATGTCTTGTGGCGTAAGCAGCTGATCTATCAACTTTTGAAGGATCTTTACCAGAGAAAGCGCCACCACCGTGTGCACCGTGTCCGCCGTAAGTATCAACGATAATCTTTCTACCTGTAAGACCACAGTCTCCCATAGGTCCACCGATAACGAATTTACCAGTTGGGTTGATCCAGAATTTGGTGTTGTTGTCGATCAGATGTGAAGGAACAACTTTATTGATCACTTCTTCTCTGATCCCCTCTTCGATTTGCTTAAGGGTCATGTTCTCAGCGTGCTGAGTAGAAACAACGATGTTTTCGATTCTTGTAACCTTTCCATCTACATACTGAGCAGAAACCTGTGTTTTACCATCAGCTCTAAGGTCAGCAAGCGTTCCATTCTTTCTTACTTCTGAAAGTCTAAGAGCAAGTTTGTGTGAAAGATCTGTAGTAAGTGGCATATAAGTATCAGTTTCGTTAATCGCGTAACCAAACATCAAACCTTGGTCCCCAGCACCTTGTTCAGTGTGAGTTCCAGCACCTTCATCTACACCTTGAGCAATGTCTGGAGACTGCTTATCAAGAGCAACCATCACAGAACATGTATGACAATCAAATCCTTTATCAGAATGATCGTATCCGATTTCTTTAATTCTATTTCTTACGATTGTTTGAAAATCAACTTGAGCTTTAGTCGTGATCTCACCAGCAAGAACAACCAAACCAGTTGTAATCATGGTTTCACAAGCAACTCTGGATTTTGGATCCTGCTCGAGCATAGCATCGAGAACGCTATCTGAGATTTGGTCTGCCATTTTATCTGGGTGACCTTCTGTAACTGATTCAGATGTAAATACGTAGTCCTTTAACATGATTTTATCTCCAGAAATCTAAATAAATAATACACTAATATATTCGGGACATCCTACGCCAAACGGTGCATGAACACAAGAGATTTGGGGTGCTTATGCTTTATTCCTTGCGTCTGAAATAACGGAAAAAATGCGGGTTTCGATACTTGTAAAAAAGATCTTTATTTAGAAGCTTCACGTAAACTTTATCGTCAAAAGATAAGACCTTGAATTTACGGCCTCGAGGGTCAATGAAGTGATAGTAGTATTCGTAGTTACCTTTTTTGTAATCGCTAAGAAGATCCTTGGTATTAAATTCATTTCCTGGTCTCTCAGGCACAGCTTCAAACTCCGCCCAGATGCTATCCATATCAATACGCCCCAACATGGAGTGTCTGGAAAAATAACGAACAGCATGAAAATCAAAATTAGGACTCATTAAACTATCATAAGCAAGATTGAGGTTTTGCTTTCGAAGATTTTTCCCCAATGTCGTCATTTCAGGGCAGTAAATGCGAAGGTTGCCGTGAATAAAGTAATAGGTAAATGAGAATTCACTCTCTTTAAAAAGAACGTTTAACCAGCGATACTTATCAAGAGGTTTACCTGATTTTGAAATGTATCTATGAATCTCATCTTCAGGGGGAATGACATAGTATTGAGGAAGCCTGGTTCTATTGATCACAACCTGGGCGACATCTTTACGCTCGAGAGCATCTCTTCCATCGAGGGCACCAACTTCATTATAGAGAATTGTTTCAATCGCAAACATTGCTCTCATCCACTCTGGTTTTGACTTCCAGTAATTGTATGAGTCCGCTTGTTTCTGATAACTGAATCTTTTCAATCCTAAACGGGCTATATCTTTAGCCTTGACGATTTCATCACCCGTTTCGAAATGATCTCCGACTCTAACCTTATTTTCCTTGAGTGATTTATAAAACTCAATCATGCGACCTGTTCGATCTGACCACTCACCCAGTCTTTCAACAAGCTTCTTCTGTCCCTTCTCAAGCTGGTATTCAACAGCATCCAGAACGAAGTCAAAGTCGTACCTCAAATTCTCCGTTAAAAAATCATTTTCCTTTCGAAGTTCGAGTACCAAAGTATCAATTGTAGTCCGTAAAAAAGTATCACTTCGTGTATTGTTGGGATCGGAAGCTCCATCTTGAACAATCTTTCTATAGAAATAAACTTCATTGGCCTTTCTAGCTTCATTGATATCCTGTGAACCTTTAAAGTTATCGTACGTCAGACGCAGATCAAAATGATCGTTAGGATGTCTATAAGTTAAAAGGAATGGAATCTTTTTCAGATAGGCTTGAAACTCATTTTTAAATTTGATCAAAAGATACTTCGAACGAATTCGAGCCTTTTCTTTGTCAGTCGCCTCTGACTTTTCAAAATGGTTTCCTTTGTACTCTAGAAGCTGTGTAATTGTTTTTCTAAAGTCCTCAAGTCTTTGAATTTCATATTTAAAATCTTTCTTTCTCTTTGAAAGTATTTTCTTCTGTGATTCAATCCATGCCTTCTTTCGTTCCAACTCTGGGATGAAACGATTTACGGTCAGAATATCCAGTTTTGAATCAGGAAGTCCCGGAACGTAAAAACCACTTCCTCGAAACTTATTGTTTAAAACCCAGAATTTTTCCTCAGTACCAGGCTTACATAGTTTTTTAAAAAAGCGATTATGCTCTTTCAGGTATTGATTCAAAACAGTTTGTCGGGAGCCTGGAAATTTAACCAATGTCGATCGAGGAGCCTCTCTAAGAACCAGACTTGGCTTCGATACAACTTTGTGTAACTGCTCATTTGAAAGAGCAGTAGCAGAGAAAAAGAATAGGGAGAGGAGGCTATTTTTGAATTTCATGTATGAAATCAGATTGCCAAAATCCCAGACAGGTTCCATTACTGAGGACAAGAATGACTGAATCTTCTTTTCCTGCATTCTTGACCACCTCAATGACCTCATCCGTTGATGACAATACTTTGGATTCCTTTCCTTTTGATTTCGCTTTTACCACAACCTTTTGAACATCAAGATCGACAGCACCTTTTGCGCTGGTTGGCCGAGGTAGCTTGGTAATATAAACTTCATCAGCTTCGGCCAAAGAGTTTTCAAAACCCTCTTGGAAGAATGAACTTCTCGCGGTTGCAGAATGAGGCTCAAAAATAACTTTGAGTTTTTTATCTGGATAACGGCTGCGAATAGCTTCTAGTGTCGCCTCAACAGCTCTTGGATGGTGAGCAAAGTCATCAATGATGACAGCTTTCCCGTATGTTCCTCTGATCTCTTGTCGCCGTTTGACGAGGGACAAATTTGAAATAGCTCTTTGTAAATCTTCAGCAGGGAATCCTTCATTCAAACAGAAGAACAAACAAGCTGAGATATTTTCGATATTATGTTTACCTATCATGTTGGTGTGAAAATTCTGCTTCTTTCCATTCCAAATCAGTTCAAATGTTGTTCCCTTCTCATCCACATTGAGGATTGAGGGGCCTTCTACACTATTGGCTCCATACCAAGTGATTTGTTTACCTTTAAACTCTGAGGCCAACTCCTTAGCCGCTGGATAATTCTCACAGTAGATATGAGCCCCTTCCACATTGGGGATCAGTGCTCTGAACTCATCTTTTATGTTCTCAATACTCTCAAAAATATCAGCGTGATCAAACTCCAAAGAAGTAAGAATTAAATGATCTATGTGATAGCTTCTGAATTTAGAGAATTTTTCGAAATAAGCACTGTCATACTCGTCACTTTCAATAACGAAATAAGAACCATCCCCAAGTCTTGAAGGAGGTCTTCCCTCAATCACACCACCAATAAAATAGCCTGGATTTTTTCCAAGATTCTCAAGGATCTGAGTTAAAAAATATGTCGTCGTAGTCTTCCCGTGAGTCCCCGCGATCCCAATAACATTTTGTTTGGCCAGAACCAAAAAGCCCAAAGCACTTGGAAAAGATATAAAAGGAACACCAAGCTGCTCTATTCTTCTAGCATCATCACTCATTCTAGGAACGACGTTGCCAACAACAATCAGATCAAAATCTTTTAGATAATCATCTGTTGCCTCTTCAAGCTTCTTGCATGGAATTCCAGTTGATTCCAAATAAGTACTCATTGGGGGATAAAAATTTAGATCTCCGCCTTCCACGTGAAAGCCATTCTCTTTCAAAAGACATGCAGCAGCTCCCATACCGGTGCCACAAATTCTATAAAAGAAAACCTTCTTAACGTTTTTTAGAAGATCAATTTGATCGGGTTTAACCTGATGGCTCAAGTCCATTGATACCTCACTAAAGTCCAGTGCACATTTTAACACTCAGACCCTAGTGAGGAAAGAAAACTTCTTAAAGACCCATAATGGATTCCACCATGTCGCGACAGGTGGTTCCCACATTGTTTGGAGTCAAACCGGCTGGATTAACACTTTCCCACCAGGCCTTGGTATTTTTTAGTCTATCAATTGCATTATTACTTTGAACTTTCTCTTCAGACTTCACTTCTCTACCAATTTTTTGTTTAACGTTTCCATAGAGTTTGTTCATAAAGTTACTGTCGTAAGATTCTGTAGCTTGTTCGATATGGACAATCTCATCAGGGAAAACGATTAATGGTATCAATCTTTCAGCTTCACGGTAATCTGAAACCAAATTGGTCATGATTCGACGCTTATCAATATGAATAGCAGCAATCTTTTTCATATTGTCTCCACTTCCAGACCACTCATCAGCAAAATTATCTGCGACATCAGCAACGGAAGTTGACAAAAATGGACTTGCTACAGGATCGTGGCTATGTCCCTTCATCATGGCGGTATAAGAATCAACTTTCAGAGGAACTTCTCCCCTGGCCATCTTTCCAAGTTTGCCATGGTAAGTTTTAAGAGATCTTAGCCTCCTAGTGTAGTTCCCTTGGTTTTTAGTCAAAAGCTTCGACATAAGAAAATGGCCACCGTCATTACTCTCTCTCACAAGATCGTCGGCCAATCCTCTGAATACCAATGTCTTTTTTGATGATTGAGTTGCCGGATGTTCCATAGCATCGAGCCATCTCGTCCAAAGAGCAACTTCAGTTGGCTCCATCTCTTCCCATGGCATGAATGAGTCAATTAACTTTCGAGCGTTAACTCTATCTCCGGCAGCAATATAATCATCAAGTTTTTTTGGAGAATCTTCCAACTGCTTCAATAGAGCTTTATACCTGTTAGTTATGGTTTTTCTCATTTTGTTTTCAGCTGTCACTTCTTTTTTGACAGACTTCACAAGTTTTTCCCCTTGGGCCTTTCTAGCTTTAATGTACTCATCAACCTGCGAACCTTCTTCGACATCCAAAATGTCATATCTGACTTTTTCCATGGCATCGACTTCTGCTTCGGCCAAGAGCATGGCAGATCTTTTCGACCCATATTGAGCATTTAATGTAATCTCGGCCCAATGAATAGGATGCATGAAAGGTTCGTCTACAATTTGTTTGAGGTGGGCCATCTCTTCAGCAACGACCATTGGATTTTTCAATCCTTGAGGTGTGATTCTGACCTCAATCACCAGCCCTTCTGTATTAGAAAAGACTGGAACGATTTCTGCCATTTTTCCATCAGGTAAGCTGTTTACTTTTTTAAGTTTGGCAACGGCTTTCCATTCTTCATCATTGCCTTTGTACTTTAGTTCATCTGAGAGATCAGCAATAGCATCTTTGAGTCTTTGCTCCGGGTTGAATCCCTCGACTTCAGTGATTTCACCAAGAAGATCTTTTGTTCTAGGGTCTGGTGCATAGTAAGCAAGAGAGCAGAACTTGTTTCCAACTTCGCAGACATTAGTCGACTTATTGGTTGGTAAAATATGATATTTCAAAGCTCCATTATAGGTAACATCGTAATCGAGTCCACCTTGCATGAATGATGCTCGAGTAAAGGCCTTTACCAGATAATCCGGTTCAATGTTATTAGTCGCCTTAAGAGCAACCATTCCCTCAGGTGGAGGTCCTCTCACCACTTCAATTTCGGCCCATTTAGAGATATCTCCAATAGCATCTTCGTACTTTTCAACAATCTGGCGATACTGCTCTAGAATTTCTGTGTTTGAAGAATAGATTTGAACTTTTAACTTATCAGTTTTTGGATGCCAGGCTCCATCAAGAAACTCTTGGCTCACCCCAAGTGTAGGAACTGGTAGGTTTTCACTGATATCTCTAACGATATAACTCAAAACTTCAGAAGTAGAGACAACGCGTTTTGAAAAGAAATCATCTGAAAAATTATCTACTGAGTCGACAAAACTCTTCAGGGCTTCTTCTGATGGCACTGGTTTACCCTTGAAGTGACTTTGAACATAATGTTGAAAGACTTTTCCTTTCTTGTTGTAAAGCTTATCAATAAGAGATCTCAACTTCATATGAGCACTATTCAAAGGAACATCTACAGGCTTGGGAATTTTTGCTTTGTCTCTAGCAAACATTGTATCGAGAATCGCATTCAATGCCTTTCTTCTTTTTGAAGAAGATGCACTCGCCAGAGTTTCACCTTCGCTTCCAAGAATATCTGAAATCAGGAGGTAAAATCTTAGGTTGTCATCAGTTCCATTAAAAATTCTTCTAAGATAAGAAGATTCAATTTCGACGAAGTCAGATCTTTGTTTGACCAGATCCAACCAGTCAAAAGTCTCTTCAAATGGAGACCCTACGTGTTCAACAGCTCCACCGACTTTTGCCAAATCAATATCCATAACATCGCCATGGACTCTGAGTTTTGATGTTCCATCTTGAACATAAGCAGGAACAACAAGATCCCCTACTTTATATCCTTTCCCAGGAACTGCTCCAGCCGTACCGATATAGGTAATTTCTTTATGACCTGTATTTTTTAGGGCCTGGGCCAGAGGAACAACCTCATCGCCCCAGACGTTCCCTAGTACTCTCCAACGAACAGATTTCCCTTGAGAGTTTTTGAAAACGAAATCAGTCATTTGAACTTGAGTTGTGTCGTAATCAAATTGCTTGTATATAGCAGGCATCATATTCGGATCAGCTTCCACCAATCCTTTCACTTTTTCATAATTTTTCTCAATTACTTTTTTGTGATCATGAACTGAAAACTTTGGTGAAGAAGTTTTTTCAAACATATCTTCAATTTGTTCAAATTGATCAGCCCCCACTCTGAGTTTGAGCTTTGTTGGATCTTGTTCATACATGTTCTGGAGACCTTGAAGTTTCCAGAATAGATTGAACTGTCCATCGATGGCCCCTCTTTGACCGATAATAACTCTATCGGCATTGGGTAAATGTTCCATCTGTTCAGTAAGCTTAGCTGTCATTCTCTTATGAAATTCTTGAAGATCACCGTGAACAACGACTTTGTTTTGAAGATTTCCTCCAGCAAGATTCGAAAGAGCTAGAGAATGGATCATATGCTCAAGACGATCAGCTCCCCCAATATTGGTTACAGCATACCGATAGGTATTTTCACCAGGATACTTCACAACAAATTGCTTGTTATAGTTGGCAGCCATAGGATTGATTTCAGCAATAACTTCTGCACCTGACTGCTGAATGTGTTTCATGAATTCACGGCTGTCACCAAGGTGAAACTCAACTGTTTTTCCTGTTTCGGCTGCTTCCCAGAACATTGCTCTAGTTGTTCTGTTTGAAATGTAATGTCCAGAATCTAGAGTTAACTCTTCTGGATTAATATTGGCGATAGTTAGAACTTGTGGTCTTGCAGGAGTCGGAGCAAAATCAGGATTAACCAAATCACCTTTGAGTTTGGTTTCCTTGACCGCGAAAGCTTCATTCAACTTATTTTTGAGAAAGTTATATCCCCATTGCATATCAGTTTGGTTGAATGAAATTTCAGGATGGTATTTTTTCAACCAGTCAGTAATCATTTTGTCGTAATTGTGTGCGTTTTTCAGTTGATCAACTGTATAACCTTCAGCAAAAAGTTGCTTGGCCGAAATTTTTTTGATCGCCGCCATAGCGTCTTCAGGAATCTTTCCTTCCATGTTGTGAGAGTATTCTGTGATGTAATAATGGAAACGATCAACACCTAGGTAATACTGAAGATCATCTTCGATACCAGCAATTGTTCTAAAACCAAAAAGATTAAAACTACTGTTTTGGAAACTAGAACATGAGGTGATGAATAAACTTAGAATTAAAAGCTGTGCGACTATCGCCTTGACTCTCATTACCGATTCTCCTGAAATTACACACAAATTCTCAGTAGCTTATCGG
>SBGE01000272.1 GCA_006226755.1 Deltaproteobacteria bacterium
GCAAACTGTCTCTGAAAGCGTCAGAGCGTTGACGAAAAAGAGTATGCGGGGCCCAAATGTCTCCGAAAAACCTGTCACTTTCTTTCTGTGGGGGCAGACGATGTTAGTTGAAAGCCCGTTACAGAGCGTGATTCGGGCCATACCCTAAATATAAGTGAAGGGTGAAAAAGATTGATTTTTTCACCGTAGGATGCGGGACAAAGAATGAGTCTTCCTTCGCTTGCACACACATAAACAACGGAGGCATTTATGTTCATGGCAATTGCAGTTGAACCTTCCAGACACCCTGAAAAAAGGGCAGACTACAAAGTTTGGTATCTGGAATTCAGCGACCTAGGTGATGTCGTCGGAATTGGCGTTAAGACTAGAGAGGAGATGGTAAAAGATCTTTTCTCCCACTATCGCAAAACCGGCAAGTCGAACTGGCGAGCATTTCAAAAAGAAAAGGAATGTTCAACCCCAATTGAACTCATGGATTTCATTTCACAGAACATCCATGAAAACACACACTTTGGGAATCTTCCCACTCTCAGTGAATTCCAGGAGACATTGGACTGTCTTAAAATGAACATGGAACTGAGAGCAATCGCCTAATCATCAACCTTCAACCAGCAGACTTTAACCCAGGCGGCCTTCGGGCCGCCTTTTTCGTTTTCTGATGTTGGCTCACAGGCTAGAATAAAAGAATGAAGTTTTTGTTTCACTACTATAATGTCGATGGCAAATATCGACTCTCGGGGTTTTCCGAATGGCGTTGGCTGACGATCATGTTGTTTGTGTTAGCTGCCATCTTCAGCAAAGGCTTCCACCATCCTGACGAACTCTATCAAATTATGGAGTATATGAATGTCTACGCAGGAAAGGCCACTCCAGAGACTCTAAGTCAACTTGAGTGGCAGTACCAAATGCGTCCTTGGTTTCAGCCCATCCTTTTTCATTGGGTGACGACACCTTTGGATTGGATTGGCTTCGGTGACCCCTTCTCAAAGAGTATGTTTCTTCGAGTCCTTACAGGACTACTTGGAGTTTTCACTTTTTCCCTCTGGTCACTTTTTTTATTTTCAAATAGAGAAAATGAAAAGCATCGAGATCTGACTTTTGAAATTTCGCTTTGGTGGTTTATTCCTTACTTTGCGGTTCGAACCAGTTCAGACACGATAGGTGCCCTTCTTTGTTTATGTGCCATCTCATTTATCTTTCTCGATCACAACATGAGAAAGAAAATAGATTGGGAGAGCATTATTGGCTTTTGTTTTTTTTCTGGATTGGCCTTTCTCTTTCGCTATCAGACTCTTATCGTCACCGCTCCTGCAATACTGTGGATGCTCTTTATAGGAAAGATCAATCTTAAAAAGTTTTTTACTTCAATTTTTCTGATTGCTTTAATAGGCCAGCTTGAATGGGTCTTCAATTATCTGGGCTACGGAGGATGGGTATGTTCAACTTGGAATCATGCCTATTCAAATATCATTCTAAAAGTTTCTCACCATTTTGGCACAATGCCTTTTTGGGGTTACTTCACTCTTGTGCCAGAAAAAAGCTTTTACCTCTATGGAATTCTTTTTCTAGTGGTCTTTCTCTTTCTTTGGATCAAGAAACCAAAAGATCTTCTCACTTGGGTGACTCTCCCCTACTTTATTATTTTCAGTTTTATTGGGCACAAAGAAGTCCGATTTTTAACACCTCTGATATTTCTAGCACCTATTATTCTCTCTTATTTATTCGATGAGATTAAAAACTATCTTGGAAACCGAGCATCATGGTTTGAGAACTCGGTTTACCTATTATTATTTCTCAATCTTCTAATTTTCCCTTTCATCAATTTCAAACCGGCCAATCGCTACTTAGGTCTTTATCAAGCCGTCTATGAAAACAAAGCAGAAAGAGAAACACTCTATGTCTTTTACGATGATTTCGATCGAAGCAAGAACCATCTAAGGTTTGAGTTGAATTTCTACAAACCTCACCCTTTCAAGGTCGAGCCGATCACCAAGCTTGAGGATATTTATAAGAATTTACTGATTGCCACCAGCAAATACAGAGAGTTGCTAATCATCAAAAAATCAGATCATTGCAAGATTATCTATCAAAGTTATCCCGATTTTGTTTTACGCCTGCTCCCAGACAAGATCAAGAACCGCTCCTCGGTCCTGAGCCTTGCCCGCTGCCAGCCTAAAAAAGACTGAAAAGCCCATTACATGGTGCAAAAGGCCATCTTCAAGGTTTCCAAAAGAGAGCTGCGAAGTCTATAATCCAGTGGTTTGAAACCCCACCAAAATCCGGAGGAATTCCCCATGAAACCGTTTATCGTCGTATCCGATGGCATGGACAAAGATGTTTTTGAAACATTGAAAGCTGTTGGCGAATTTGAAGTTTACCCAGAACCAAAAGTAAGTCAGGACAAACTAGCTGAACTTCTTCCAAAAATTTCGGGTTTGGTTATCCGTTCAGCAACAACAGTTACAGCTGACCTTTTAGAGAAAGCTCCAGAACTCAAGTACGTTATTCGTGCAGGAGAAGGGACAGACAATATTGATAAAAAATCTTGTGAAGCCAAAGGTGTGAAAGTTTCAAATACTCCAGGCGCAAACAATAACTCAGCAGCTGAACATGCCATCGCTTTGATGATGACAGTTCTTAGACAAACTGCTTGGGCCCACACCACAATGGTTGGCGGTGCCTGGGATAAAAACAAATTCACCGGTATCGAACTTTGGAAAAAGAAAATTGGTGTCGTCGGTTTCGGCAGGATTGGTCAGATTGTTGCAAAAAGACTTGCGGGATTTGAAGTTGAAGTTAAATTCTTCGATCCGTTCCTTGAAACTTCAGACATCCCATACGCTTCCAAGGCCAAAGACCTAAAAGAAGTTTTTGAAACATGTGACATTGTGACTCTTCACACACCTTTGATGGATGCAACCAAAGGGATGGTTACCAGAGAACTTCTTGAAAGCATGAAGCCTGACTCCGTTCTCGTGAACGCCTCTAGAGGTGGAATTGTTGACGAGGAAGCACTCTACGATGTTCTTTCAAACAAGAAGATCAGAGGAGCTGGATTTGACGTATTCGCAACAGAACCTCTAGAAGCCGATTCAAAACTAAGAAAACTAGACAACCTCATCTTGACTCCACACCTTGGTGCTTCAACTGAAGAGGCCCAAATTAGAGTTGGAGAAATGGCAGTTCATCAACTTCAAGAATTTTTCTTAAACAATAATCTTCTTTACGAGGTAAAAGCATAATGCAATCACTAGCAATTGTAGGCGCTCAATGGGGCGATGAAGGAAAAGGTAAAATCACTGATCTTCTCGGACAAAAATGTGATGTCGTCGTGAGATACCAAGGCGGAAACAATGCCGGTCACACGATTATCGTAGGCACCAAGAAAATTGTACTTCACTTGATTCCTTCAGGCATTCTTCATGACCACTGTGTTTCAGTAGTTGGTCACGGTGTAGTATTCGACCCTGAGGCATTCAAAGTTGAACTTGAAGATGTTCTATCCTCTGGTTGTAAAGTGACTCCAGAAAAGCTCAAAATCTCTGAGAACTGTTCTGTTATTACTATGTACAATAGACTTCTTGATGGTCAGAGAGAATCCAAAGGTCCGGTTAAAATCGGAACAACGGGAAGAGGAATCGGTCCTGCGTACGAAGACAAAATCTCAAGAAAAGGTCTCAAACTCAAAGACCTTCTTGATCTTGATCATCTGACTGCAAAACTTAAAGACAACATGATTGAAAAAGAAGTTCTTTTCAAGACTCTCTACAATTGTGAATTTCCAAGTGTTGAAGAAGAAGCGGCAAGACTTTTCGAACTTGGAAAGATCGTTGCTCCATTCCTAACTGACACCTTCTCTTTCATAGACAAAAGTCTTCAAGAGAATAAAAAACTACTCTACGAAGGAGCTCAAGGCGTTCTTCTCGATATCGACTATGGTTCATACCCATTCGTAACGTCATCCAATACCTCAACTGGTGGGATCTACACAGGTGCTGGTCTTCCAGGAAATCATATCGGAGAAGTTCTCGGGATCACTAAAGCCTATCTGACAAGAGTTGGTGAAGGACCTTTCCCAACAGAACTTTTCGATGAAAAAGGTGACTTTATCCAACAAAAAGGTGGTGAGTTCGGAGCGACAACAGGACGAAAAAGAAGATGTGGATGGATTGACCTTCCTCTTCTTAAGTACACTGTCAAAGCTTCAAATATCACTTCTATTGCACTAACAAAACTTGATGTGCTTTCTGGTATCGAAGATATAAAAATTTGTACTGGGTACGAATATGAAGGAAAGACTATTGATTGTGCCTATCAAGGAATTGATCTATCAAAAGTGAAGCCAATTCTTAAAGACATGCCATCTTTCAATGACGACTTCAAAGGTGAAGTTCTCTCTGACGAGCTTAAGAACTACATCCGTACAATCGAAGACTTCGTTGGGATCCCAGTAGGTATTCTTGCCTATGGTCCAGAAAGATCAGAAATCAAATTTCAAAAAGATTATTTCTAATGAAGAAGTTCACCATACAGGCGTCCATTTTGGGCGCTTGTTAGGTGAACTGATCGAATCTCATTTTTCAAATCAGCATCAGACTTTGCAATGACTCTTACAAAATTAGTGGTGTAGCCTTCCCAAAGACCATCACTATTTCTTCTCTCAAATAGAACCTTTGAAGTCTTTCCTACTTGATCCTCAGCGAACATAGAAAGCTTGGCATCGCCAAACATCATCAATGTCTTAACTCTGCCTTTCTTCACATCGTGATGAATATGGTTATCAAGCTTAGCAGCCGTCGTTCCCTTTCTCTTAGAGTACGGGAAGACATGAAAATGCGTGATAGGAAGCTCTTTCAAAAGATTATAAGTATTCTTGAACTGCTGATCTGATTCTCCAGGGAAGCCGCAGATCACATCGGCTCCAATACCTGCATCAGGAAAGGCCGCAATAATCTTGTTGATGATTTTCTTGTAGTCCTCAACAGTGTACTTACGTCTCATCTCACGAAGAATATCATCGTCTCCACTTTGAAGTGGGATATGAAAATGATCAAGAAACTTTGGTGAAGACTTCATTACAGACAAAAGTTCATCAGTAATCGTATTGGGTTCAACAGAACTCAGACGTAGTCTTTCAAGCCCATCCAGATCAAGTAACTGCTGAACCAGATCTGCAAGTTTTTCTCCGGAGTTATTTTCATACTCACCGATATTCACACCTGTAAGAATGATTTCCTTAAAGCCACGGTCGATAAGCTCTTTGGCCTCAGACACTGCATCTGCGATTGATATCGCTCTCGATCTGCCTCTAGCAAATGGGATGATACAGAAGCTACAAATATAATTACAGCCGTCTTGAATCTTCAAAAAGGCCCTGGTGTGACCTTCACTAGGAGTTGTCGCAGCTCCATAAAATTCATGGGTTTTATCCACAAAAATTTTATTTTCTTCTTCCTCATTCAGATACTCGAAGACCTTATATTTCTCAGTTGTCCCCAAAACCAGATCCACTCCCTGCATGTTGGCAATGGTTTCTGGCTCCATTTGAGAATAACAACCTGCAACCACAATCTTCCCCTCTGGAGAGGAGCCGTGGGCCTTACGAATCAGGTTTCGACAGGTGGAATCGGCCTTATCTGTGACCGTACAAGTATTGATAAAAACCACGTCAGCAGGCTCACCAAAGTCCACGACCTTGTAGCCTCTATCCACGAAACCTTGGGCAATTGAGCCGGTTTCAGAGAAGTTCAAACGGCACCCAAGAGTGTGCAGAGCGACCTTTTTTTCTGGATTTTGCTGTGATTTTTCCACTTCTAAACACCTAAAATTTGATTGGTGGCTAACATAAGACAAGTCGCACAAAAGGGCAAGTCTGTCGAACTCAAACCCCTGTATTTTGAGTATTATTTTTATATTTGAAGTTGACAGAAAATATCTAAAACTTTAAATTCGATCTCACGTTTGAAAGATGTGGTCCGTTAGCTCAGTTGGTTAGAGCATCTCCCTTTTAAGGAGAGGGTCCTGTGTTCGAGTCACAGACGGATCACCATCTTCCAAAATAGACGAAAGCAGAATTCGAAAATGCTCCCATCGTCTAGCCCGGTCTAGGACACCGCCTTTTCACGGCGGTAACAGGGGTTCGAATCCCCTTGGGAGTGCCATATTAAAGAAAAGCCGATCATTGATCGGCTTTTTTTTTTCACTAAAATTTCAGTTTAATAAGACTCAAATAGCAAGGTCGAGATGACTCACTAGGAAGTGTTTGGAATCTTCTGCACCAAACTCCATAACATAAGAAATCTCTAGAAGAATTGAATCAAGAATTTTGGAAAAGATCTTTTTTTCTGTAAGACTCAAATCATCAAGCTTGCTCATTTCAGAAATAATTTGAATCAATTCATCCAAACTTTCACAAGAAAGTGAGGATTTGAAAAAATTGATTCTGTCTCTCTTGCTCGTAAAATAAAGGCAGTATTCATTTCGAAGTAATTCGAACGAATTATTTAAATCATCTTTTGAACTTACATATCGAAAACCAGTTTTATCTCTAGTCGATATAAAATTTTTCAAACTCGATTGCATACACTCAACAACAAAAAAGTCGTCGAGAATATCATCTAACTTTTGAATGCTCGTTATTGTTCCTAAACCAAAATCGACAGAGATAACTTCTCTCCCAATAGATTCATTATGATTTTTCTTGTCTACCATAGATTTATTTCTAGAACTTTTAAGTTCATAACCAGAGTCTTTCATGTGTCCGCCAAATGTTTGTCTTCGCAAAAAATGAATTTTGATAAGATATTATGAATTACAATTATAAATCAGTAAGGTAGGCCGAATTGAACTATAATACGATTCGTTAATCTATTGTACACTGCTTTCTAATTTCAAGCAAAGAATCAGTCCTGATTAGTAAAAACAGTATCTTCGAGAAGAATATCGAATTTATGTCCT
>SBGE01000101.1 GCA_006226755.1 Deltaproteobacteria bacterium
TTAAACCTCATGAAAACAACAAAACTAAAATTAAATACGCCTTGTCCCTGTTGTGAAGGTCAGCTTCATCCACAAGCTTTGAGCTGCATAAGTTGCGGCACCGAAATCAAAGGGCCTATTGCAACCAATCCCTTAATGAAGTTGAGTGATGACATGCTTCATTTCTTAATGGTCTTCATCCATTGCGGTGGAAAGATCTCAGATATGGAAAAGGCATTAGGAGTCAGTTACCCCACAGTCAAGGCCAAGCTTTCTGAACTTCAAAAGCTGGTGGCGGTTACTGAATCTGAAACCCTTAATAAACAATATGAAAACAACATTGATGTGATGAACATCCTGGCGGAAATGGAAGCTGGCAACGTCGACTATGCCACTGCCCTTTCCAAAATTAAACAACTCAAAAAATAGGTAAGGATAAAACAATGAAAGAAGAAATCATGAAAATCATGACAATGAACAAAGAGGGTAAAATTTCAGACGATCAAGCTGCAGAACTTTTAGCTGCTCTCAAAAATGAAGACGCAAAAGAAGAAGTGAGAAGACCTGAAGTCGAAATAGAAACGGAGTTTTCCAACCAACAAGAAAAAAAATCCAAATCAAGTAAAGGTCTTTTTGATCTTTCAGAGCTTGGAGGACTGATTTCCGAATTGGTGAATGTTTCAATTGAAGGTGCGATGGGAGAAGTCAGAGAGGCCATCAAAGATGTGAAAACGAGTTTCAACAAATCTGGCGTTGGTGGAAATAACACCATGTCGAATGTTGAAAAGCCAACTGGTGAGAATTTTATTTTCGAAGACAACCAATTTCACGTTTCAAATGTAAAAGGTCTTCATCTCGATGATTGTGAAATGACAGATAATCAATTTCAAGCTTCTCGAGTGGCAGAACTAAAGATTTATGGAGGTTCTCTTCGTGATGGTCAGTTTCAAGGTTCGTCTGTTGAAGAACTTCAACTCGTTGATAGCAATGTTGATGACGTTAAATTTCAAGGAAGCAAGGCAAGTAAAGTACTTATCAAAGACTCTGGTATTGCCGATCTTGAGCTCCAAGGTGTTGCCTTGAAATCATCCGAGTTGATCAAAGCAACATGGACTGATGTTCAATTCAAAGGTGTGAGTTGCGCCAATTCGAAATTTCTTGATACTAAATTTGAAGATGTAGTCTTCAACGGCTGCTCTTTCAAAGGAACAACATTTGAAGGGATCAAGTGCACGGATTCCAATTGGAAAAACGTCAAATTGATTGATTGTGAAATCTCAAATGTTCAATTGGAAGATATTCATATCAATGATGTGAATCTAACTGGGGCCAAGGCCAATTCGACTGAGGAATTTCTTGAATTAATTAAATAATCCAGCCTTTCCACAAGGCCACCAGTGAGCGGGAAGTAATCTTTTCAAAATCAATAAAAAGATCTTTGATTTCAGGCTTCTCGCTCAGCTTTTTCAACTCTCCACTGATATCAGATTGCTGAAAGATTCCAATAATCAACGAGAAACTAACGACAATCATTTCAGATACTTTTTCGGGTTTTAGTCTGGGACTAAGTTGAAGAAAAACTTCTCCCATCTTTTGCATTGCCTGCATTAACATCAGTTTGAATTCGATTATTTTTTCTTCTGAAACATTTTTTTCCAGAATTCCTGGTCCAATTGAAGCTAGTCTTAAAAAATCACTGTTTCCTACAAGAGGTTTGACCAGTGAATCCGCGAGAGACTCTAGTGTAACCTTGTTTAAGTCGATCCCTTTAAATACGTCTTCCAAATAAACCGCATACATGTCCGAGAGAATATCTAGAAAAACCTCTTCTTTGGTTTTGAAATAGAGATAAAACGTTCCCTTGGCCACTCCTGATTTTTTGACAATTTTATCGACCGAACAAAGCTCACCTGATTTTTGATAAAGAGTTAGAGCACATGCTTTGATGTGCTCTTTCTTTTTTGCTTTTTCTTCTGTGCTAGTAGATCTTATTTTTGCCAAAACTAAACCTTAATTCATCAACATATGGGCCACTCTAGTTTGAACAACTCTTGGAAGTAGCTTCGAAGACCATATCATGATTTTGTTGAAGAATCCCGGAACAATTGATGGTGTTCCAGCAAGCATCGCCTTAACACCAACTTCTGCAACTGGACGGCTCTTCATCATGGCCAATCTTTGATAAGCAGTTGGTTTTTGGCCCGCGACTTTTAAAAACTCAGTGGCCGTTACTCCAGGATTCAAGACTGCAACTTTAACACCACTTCCTCTTAATTCAGAATTCAGTGCTTCTCCAAAATTCATGACATAGGCCTTGGCAGCGCCATATGCAGCATAAGTAGGACAAGGCTGATAAGCACCAATTGAACCGACGAGTAGAATATTGCCACTCTTTCGTTTTTTCATGGCATCTCCAAAAACTTTGGTTAATTGAGTCAGTGCCATGATATCTACCATCAACATTTTCTGAGTACTCTCCCAATCAGTATCAAGGAAATCTCCGTAGACACCAAAGCCGGCATTGTTAATAAGATAACTGATATGAGTTCCTTGCCCTTCTGTTTCATTAAAAAGTTTTTGGACGTCTTCTGTTTGAGAAAGGTCGGCAGGAATAATTTTTACTTCAACACCGTATTTTGAGATGACTTCATTTTTAAGTTCTTCAAGTCTATCGACTCTTCTTGCTGTTAAAACTAAATTAACTCCTCGCTCACCTAGGATGTGAGCATAATCCACTCCAAATCCGCTGCTCGCTCCAGTAAGTAATGCCCATTCTTTTGTTTTCATTGTTTACCCCTCAGTAAAACTAGCCATAAGTGACTACTGGTCATTTATAACTGACTATCAGTCACTAATCAAGTAGCTTTGAGCACAAAAATGCACTTCGTCAATAATATCAGGCTTTTAATACACCCTTTTTGCCCCTATCACCCTATAAAGATGGTGGCAGTTTAGGGCAAAGTCGATAGAATTATGCTCGAACACAATCAAGGCGGATTTATGAGCACTATGGATGGAAGCGACAAGCTTGAGCGTACACTTGGTCCTTTAATGTTATGGGGACTCGGTGTCGGTTACGTTATCTCGGGTATGTATTTTGGATGGAACCTTGGCCTACCGGCCGGTGGAACTCTAGGTTTGGCGATCGCCACTCTTTTTATCATTGTCATGTATGTGACTTTCACTTTTAGTTACACAGAATTGGCCTGTATGATTCCAAAAGCTGGTGGTGCTTTTGATTACGCAAATAAAGCTCTTGGACCAAACTGGGGATTTCTTGGTGGGATGGCCCAGAATATTGAATTCATTTTTGCTCCTCCGGCCATAGCCTATGCAATTGGTGCCTATCTCAATACTTTTGTAGCTGCTGATATGACTTTGGTTTTTGCCATTTCTGCATATTTTATTTTTACTGGAGTTAACATACTTGGTGTAAAAGTCGCTGCGACTTTTGAATTGATCATCACGATCATTGCCGTAGTTGAGCTTTTGATTTTTGCAGGGATCACACTTCCTCACTTTGAAGCCTCTAATCTAGCAATAGATCCTCTCCCAAATGGTTACGGCGGTATTTTCGCTGCTATCCCGTTTGCGATTTGGTTCTTTCTGGCCATTGAAGGTGTGGCCAACGTTGCAGAGGAAACCATCAATCCACAAAAAAATGTCATTATCGGATTTGGTTCTGCCATCCTGACTCTTGTCGTCCTTTGTATCCTGACTTTTACTTCAGCTGTTGGAGTTAATGGATGGAAACAAGTTGTATATAAAGCAGGCAGTACAGAAGCTCTTGATACACCCCTGCCACTTGCGCTCTCCCATATTGTCGGGGACAACGCCTTCCTTCTTCACTTATTGGTTTGGGTAGGGATTTTCGGACTGGTTGCCTCTTTTCATGGAATCATTCTTGCTGCAGGAAGATCAACTTTTGAATTTGGCCGAGTCGGATACGCTCCACGAATACTAGGAAAAACTCATAAAAAGTTTCATACTCCTGCAGTGGCATTGATTGTTAATATGGTGATTGGAATAATTGCACTCTTTACCAATAAAACTGGAGAGATCATCACCATCGCCTGTTTTGGAGCCCTCTCTCTATATATTATTTCCATGATATCTCTTTTCAAACTGAGAAAAGATCAACCAAATATGGATCGACCGTTTAAAGTTCCTTTTTATCCAATATTCCCTGCTCTTGCCTTGATTATTGCTACCGTCGCATTGGTTGCGATGACCTGGTACAACAAGGGGCTTAGTCTTTTCTTCTACGGATTGATGTTTGTTTCATTTTTATGGTTCAAATTTTTCGTTAAAGAAGAAACAAAACAACTAGCTACTGCTTAAGGAGAAGCAATATGTCGTTGAAAATGTCACGTGAACAAATCATTGAGCAAGTAAAAAGATATAAAGGCGAAAAAGTTAAGATCGCCATTACTGATATGGACGGTGTCCTCAGAGGAAAAGTCATTCATCTGAAAAAATTCTTATCTATCCTTGAAGGTGGATTTGGATTTTGTGATGTTGTCTTTGGTTGGGATTCATCGGACGTCTGTTACGACAAAGTAGATTTTACGGGCTGGCACTCTGGATATCCTGATGCCAATGCACATATCGATCTCAATACCTATAGGACTGTGCCATGGGATGAGGATATACCATTTTTCTTGGGAGACTTCACTGATCTCAAGGGAAATCCACTTTCCATTTGTCCTAGAAACATTCTCAAAAAAGTAAAAAAAGAAACTGAAGATCTGGGCTTTTCAGCCAGTTTTGCCCAGGAATTTGAATGGTTCAATTTCAAAGAAACTTCTGAAAATCTTCACGATACAGGATTTATGTCACCAGAGCCTCTAACCAGAGGAATGTTCGGTTACTCAGTTCTTCGTGCCAGTCAAAACAAAGATTTTTTCAACGACTTATTTGATTTAATGAATCAGTACCGCGTTCCTATCGAAGGAATACATACAGAGACTGGTCCAGGAGTTTACGAAGCTGCTATTCTTTACGATGACATTCTTGAAAGTGCTGACCGAGCAGTTCTATTTAAGGCCGGAGCTAAAGAGATTGGCCATCTTCATGGTGTGATTCCAACTTTCATGGCTAAATGGAGCAATAATTATCCGGGATGCGGTGGCCATATCCACCAATCACTCTGGAGAGATGGTAAAAATACTTTCTTTGATGCTTCATCGAAAGACGGCATTAGTGAGACGTTAAAATCCTATATCGCAGGACTTCTCCATTGTCTTCCACATATTACTCCAATGTTTGCTCCTACCATCAATAGTTTCAAAAGACTTGTTCCTGGTGCATGGGCACCAACGACATTGACTTGGGCCATTGATAACAGAACAGTCGCTCTTCGAGCACTTCCAGGGTCAGATAAATCAACCAGGCTTGAAATGAGAGTTGTAGGTGCTGACGCCAATCCTTACCTTGCCATGGCCGCTTCATTAGCAGCTGGTATGTATGGAGTTAAAAATAATCTCAAACTTGAAGTCGAAGCGACCAGAGGAAATGGCTACGAAAATCTTTCGAACGGATCAATTCCTGCCAATCTATTTGAAGCTTCAGTCAAAATGAGAGAGTCAGAACTTGCCAGAGAATTTTTCGGTGACGACTTCGTCAATCACTTTACCAACACAAGAATCTGGGAATGGAACCAGTACTCAGCGGCAATTACCGACTGGGAAAGAAAACGATATTTCGAAATCATTTAAGAGGATTTTATGGATTTGACAGCCAGGTATAATTACAACTTTCCCACATTGGTTCGTTTTGGAGCAGGAGTTATTGATGAGCTTGCTCCCTATTTAAAAGAAAGAGGTCTTAAGTCTCCACAGATTGTTTCAGACAAAGCTCTCTCCGAGCTTCCCTTTTTTAAAAAAATTATCGATGATCTCAAAGCCCAAGGACTAACTCCAAGTGTTTATACTGGTATCTCAAAAAATCCGGTCAAGAAAGATGTTCTTGATGGTGTTGAAGAGTTTCACAAAAACAAAAGTGACAGTATCGTAGGCCTTGGAGGCGGAGCCAGTATGGATGTTGCCAGAGCAATTGCCATGAAAGCCCACCACCCTGACAATGATCTTTTTGATTTTGATGATGCTACAGGTGGAGACCGTTTTGTCGTCAATGAAATTCCACACTTTGTTACAGTTCCAACAACAAGTGGAACTGGATCAGAAGTTGGACGATCTACTGTTATTGCAGAAGACGATACTCATAAGAAGAGAATTCTTTTCTCTCCAAGAGTCATGGCCTCAAAAGTTTTTGCAGATCCTGCACTTACAATGGAACTACCTCCAAAAGTGACGGCTGCTACAGGTATGGATGCACTTACTCACAATATTGAGGCCTATCTTGCTAAAGGATTCTCACCTCTTTGTGATGGGATTGCAGTTGAAGGAATCAAGCTCGTTTCAGAATCTTTGGAAAAAGCAACTCTTTCACCTGATCTTGAATCTAGAGCAAAAATGATGATGGCAGCACTTATGGGAGCTACTGCTTTCCAAAAGGGACTTGGGATTGTTCACTCTCTGGCCCACCCACTTTCAACAGTGTTTGATACTCATCATGGTCTTGCTAACGCCGTTATGCTTCCTTACGGACTTGAGTTCAATAGAGAAGTATGTAGTGATCGCTTTGCCTTTCTAGAGAAAGTCATAGGTTGTAATGACCTTATTCAATGGGTTCATTATCTTAACAAACGACTTGGGATGCCAGGTTCACTAAAAGAAATGGGTCTTGATTCAGGAAAGATTGATGAACTGGCAGCACTAGCTTTTGCAGATGTTTGTCATCAAAGTAACCCAAGAAGTGTAACTCAAGAAGA
>SBGE01000308.1 GCA_006226755.1 Deltaproteobacteria bacterium
TATTTCTTACTCTACTAGAAGAAACAAGGTTAACTTCATTAGACTTATCATCAGTCAAGAATGGAATAGCTTCTACATTTACTTCTTCAACTCTTTCTTTTTCTGTTAAAGCAACTTTTTTGAAATAAACTTGTGGAACGACTGAAACAGAGGCCTTCGCGACACCAACGTTTCCAGAAACCGATACTCCAACACCAACCTTAAATTCTTTAAAAATAAGGGCCTTTGAAGAAGGTTCTTCTTCAAGTGATTTACCAATTTCAGATGCTAGACCGTTGAGAACAGTTTGTGCTTTTTGAGCGATTGGACTCAAGTCATTATTCTTTTGGTAGAAAGTCTTTCTTGTCCATTCAAGTCTAACTCTGACATCTCCGCCAACACTTACAAACAATCCACTAACCTTACCATCTGCAGAAACCGAAAGATCGAGCCTAATTTTGTAAGGTCTATAGGCTTGAGGAGCAGATGCTTCAGCACCTTTTGCTACTTCATAAAACTTCTGAACTTTATCTGTAAGTTGAGATCTAAGATTAGCCGCATCTTTTACCTTTCCAGACTCAATGAGTGAGTTGATGAAAGGATCAAGCCCAGCAAGAGCATCATTTAAAGATTTTGCATCTGAGAAGTCTAAAGTCTCTACATTATCTTCTGTCTCAATAAGTTCTTTATTACCAGATCTCTTTTTCCAGATAAGTTCAATTCCTTTAGATCCACCCCAAGAAAGAATTCCAAGTTTTCCTTTAAGTGTTAGTCCAAGAATTGTTTTCATGTGATCAAGATACCAACCTTGTTTTTCACCATCAGCTTTCTCCAAAGCATAAGTTTGCGCTTGGTGAAGGCTGTGCATGCTTTCATCAATGTCGTAGCTTGATTTTTCTTCGTTGTTTTTTGTGTCAGCTCCAAAATACCATTCAGAAGGAAGACCTGCTGAAAGGGCATTGAAACTCATGACTAGTGCTATAAGGGCAATATACTTTTTCATGATTTATTTCCTTTTTTTGTAAATCAGGATGAAGGCAGGTTCAGCTTCCGCTTTAAGAACGTTGCCAAGACCAAGGCCAGCTTTAGCAGCAAGGCCAACTTCTACAGCATCAAGTTTCCAAGAATTGGTTTCAGCTTTTTCAACTTTTGATAAAGCTTTCAAGGTTTCTTTCTTGGTGTACTTCATTGCGCGAGCGTTGTACTTCTTGAACTGTTTGCCTGGAAAGCTGATCTCTTTGAGCTCTCCATTTCCATCCAGTCCAACAAAAGGAATGTCATTTGCTTTTTCTTTACAACTCGTTGCAACACCCAGTGTGGCAAGAAGAGCAAAGATCTTTAAGGCTTGTTTCCACTTCATAAATCTCTCCCTAGATTGGTTTGATTCTAATTATTTTTAAAAGTTTGATAAGTCAAACAAAAGTTTTCTATGTCGTACTGCGTTTTCTCTGTCTCTTGTAAAATATGAAAATTTATAAGCAAAGTAGAGTCTTTGTTCTGTTGAATCGGTTAAGGATTCATCAGGAATTGTCAGGGTTTGCTTTGACACAAGGTAAGTCTAATGGAGTGATGTGTTAATTGGAGATATGACTAATAAGAGAGGAATAGCAAAAAGCTCCTTCTTTTTGTAGACTACGTTTTATGAAAATATTCCATATTGTAAACAAAGATGAGTGGCATCAGGCCAAACAAAAAGGATCTTACCATCCTCCAACTTTGGATCATGAAGGTTTCATTCATTGTTCTAAGGCCGATCAATTATTAGGCGTGGCCAATTCGTTTTTCAAGGGGCAAGACCACCTAGTGATTCTTAGAATTGATCAAGCTTTAGTTGGACCTGAAGTGAAAATTGAACCGCCACTTGAAGCTCCTATGAGTAATATTCTTTTTCCTCATATTTATGGTGAGTTGAATTTGGATTGTGTGGAAGCTGAAATCGATTTTAAGTGTCAACCTGATGGAAGTTTCAAACTTCCTGAAAATCTTTTGGACTAAAAATGAAAAAACTATTCTCTCTTATTCTTCTTGTCACTCTATGTGCTTGTTCCACAACTAAAGATGGAAAAGTTGTAATCGATACTAAGAAAGTTGATAACACTGTCGAGGATGCAACTCAGAAAATCAAAAAGAGAAAGGACTATTGTTCTCCGCTTGATAAGTCACTCGGGAAGTGCGAGTAAGAAGACTTAAACAGTCGGGAAAATCTTATTTCAGCCACTTGCTATAGGCTGATTAAAACATAATCTTACATTTTTTGAACCGTATCTTGGGTTCGCGGACAATGGAGTGATGAAAACATTTATCACTCTACTTCTTTTTTCCCTTTTCACTCCTCTTACTTATGGAATCTGTGTCCACGAAAAAAAGCTGTCTGGTTTTGAGTTATTGGATTCTTTGACACATGAATCAGCTTCTCAGTTCCATGTTGAAGTTGATGGAGTTTTCTATCCCATGAATAAAATTCCTAAGCTTAATCCAGCTAAAGAATATTCTGTTCAATGGGGACACAGTAAAGCTATCAGTGGCTATGATGATAAATATGTTAAATATTATCGCTATTCTCGAGTACAAGAATTCATCGAAATTCATCGGCAGGCATTAACTCAAAAGGGATATACAATTTCTATCATTGGGAAGTCTGTAGAAGGTAGAAATCTTTATTCAATTTATCCAAATACAATTGATACATCCAAGAAAATGGTTTTGATGTATGGAAGGCATCATGGAGATGAAGGAACAGCAAACTGGATAATCGAAGGGTTTGTTGAAAAGTTACTTTCTAATAACGATTTTTTTGATCGTTTTCAATTGATACTTTATCCAATGGTGAATCCTGATGGAGCTGAGGCACAGAAAAGATACAATAGTCGTGGAAGAGATTTGAATCGCGTTTGGTATTCCTCTCCTTCGAGATCCAAAGATGAAGTGGCCATCATTCAGACACATCTCAAGTCAATATACTTAGATAAAGGATATCTTCCGATCATCGCACTAGACATGCATGGTTCGTTTACTCAAGATTTTATCTATCGCGTAGATCGCTCTTTTAGAGATCTTCCATTCTTTAATACCCAACAGAATTTTATCGATGAACTTGGCTCCAGAGATCGTTGGCAAGCTGGTACTTATGATCTATCCAATGGTGATCCTCAGATGGCGAGAATTTATCTGGTTCGAGACTTTGGGATTAACGCCCTTACACATGAAACTCCAAGAGATATTGCCAAAAATGGAGAGCGAAGCCTCGAGACTTTGAAATCTCAAGGCCGAGATGTATATGAGTCGATTTTGACTCTTTATTGATCTATTTGAAAAAGATTGAAGCGAATCCGTCTCGTAATTCTTTACGTTTCCTATTCACAGAATCGATGACCATATCATCCCACCTGAAAGAACCTTTCATGAGTTCTGTTAGAGGTTTTCCCCCTTTAGGAGGAGCATGACTTGGGAAAGGAGAATAGCTGTAGGCATCGACCATGATTTTTTGAGCCTCTTCACTGAAAAACCATTTCACGACATCCTTCAAAAATGGTTTTTGCTTTTTCCTTTTGGGAAGAGCGAGAACATTCTGTTGAATTATGACACCATCACTTGGATAAATAATCTTCAAATCTTTTTCTTCATCCATATAACGAAGCATAATGTCCATTGTTAACCAACCGATGTCACGTTTTCCTGATTTGAGAGCTTGATAAACAGTCCCATTACCACCATTCGAAATGGTTTTATTTTCTCTTAGACCTTGAACAAAATCCCATCCGTAATGATGTTGAAGCATGGCGAGAGTTGTAAAATTAGTCCCACTGGATAGAGGGTTTCCAATAGCAATGCGTTTCATCCATTTTGGTGAGGAGAGTTCTTTAAATGACTTTGGAGCTTCAGAAGGAATAATCTTTTTACTGTTGTAGACAGGAACGGTTACTGGAACACTGAAACTCGCGAAGAGATTACTCTTGTTTTTAAACTCATCTGGAATTTCTGCAATGAGATTTTGATCAATTGGAGAGAAGTATCCCTGCTTCGCTTTTTCCTGCATCCACAGTCTTGAGGTGGCAATGATTATATCAGCGTTGATCTCTCCATCGGTCAAAATTTGAGTATCAGATTTTCCGGCGATCTCTTCACTGCCATCCTTGTACCAGTGAAACTCAATTTCGGGAAACTTCGCTTTTAGTTTTTCATTAATTTCATCGACAGTTCCTTTCCATAGAGAACTATATATCCATACTCTCTTTACTTCTGGAGCTTTTTTTTCCTGATTACAAGAGATCAAAAGAAAAGGAATCAATACAAGTAAAAACTTTTTCATGGCTTCTTCGCCACCATTGTTAGAATTGTAGCAAGAGCTGCCGTTTCTCCCTCATTATCGATGACATCAACTTGCCATTTGACGATACCTCTTGGAATTTCATCTTCTCTGTCTTCTTGGGCGATCTTTTCTTTACAAGTCAATTTGACCTGCATGGTTGCTCCAACATACATCGGTTTGATGAATCTGAGTTCATCAATACCATAATTGGCCAGGACTGGACCTTTTGGAGGATCGACGAACAGACCAGCCGCAGCTGAAATAATGAAATAACCATGGGCCACTTGGGAGTCAAAAAGTGTATTTGAAAAATCACTATCGGCCTTATGTGCGTAGAAATGATCACCACTTAAATTGGCGAAGGCATCAATATCTTCTTTTGTGATTTCTCTGGCATTTGTTGTAAGTGTGTCGCCAATATTAAGTTCTTCAAAATATTTTCTGAAGGGGTGAACATCAAATTCAGGTCTAGCTCCACCTGGTTGGTAAACCTTAGTGACTTTGGTCAGTGTGGTCGGATGACCTTGAATGGCCGTTCTTTGCATGTAATGAAAAACTCCGCGTATTCCGCCCATTTCTTCTCCACCACCAGCTCGACCTGGTCCACCGTGTACAAGTTGTGGCATTGGAGAACCGTGACCTGTACTTTCTTTGGAACAGTCTTTATTCAAAATTAGAAGACGACCGTGGGAGGAAGCACATCCCATCACCATGTCGGTAGCAAACTGATCATCTGCTGTGATGATAGATCCAACTAGTGATCCTTGGCCCATCCTCGCCAACTGAATGGCCTCCTCTCTGCCTTCGTAAGGAATGAGGGTCGTGACAGGACCGAATGCCTCTATGTCATGGACATCTGTGTTTTTGAATGGATCTTCGCAACGTAGAACAGTAGGTGGAACGAAGGCACCTTTTTGTCTATCTCCACCTAGAAGTTCAAAGGCTTCATTTTGGTAAACAACTTCACACGACTTTCTTAGTTCAGATATTTTTGAAAGAACTTCATTTCTTTGGTCAATAGAGGCAAGCGGTCCCATGCGAACACCTTCTACAGTTGGGTCACCAATTGTAGTTTTCTCTAATCTTTTGGAAAGTGCTTCACCGACTGCTTCTATCATATTTTTAGGAACAATCGTTCTTCTGATCGCGGTACATTTTTGTCCTGCTTTGACAGTGATTTCTTTTGCCACTTCTTTGATGAAAATTTCAAACTCTTCTGAACCTGGTTTGACATCTTCTCCCAAAATACAACAGTTGAGAGAGTCTGCTTCCATGTTGAATGGTACAGAGTGCTCAACTATATTTTTATGTGACTTGAGCATCTTGCCGGTCGAGGCCGAGCCAGTAAAGGTCACCACGTCTTGATTGGTGACATGATCAAGAATGCCACGAGCAGATCCACAAATGAGTTGGATTGAACCTTCTGGAAAAATATTACTTGCGATGATTTCTTTCACAACAGCTTCTGTCAGATAAGATGTTGCCGTCGCTGGTTTGACGACTGCAGGAACACCTGCAAGAAGGTTGACCGCGATTTTTTCAAGCATTCCCCAGACAGGAAAATTAAAAGCATTAATATGGATAGCAACACCTTCTTTAGGCACATAAATATGATGACCGATAAAGCTTCCACCTTTGGAAAGGATTTCAGGTTTTCCATCAACATAAAAAGGGGTGTCTGGCATTTCTCGTCTTCCCTTGGAAGACATGACAAACAAATTTCCAATACCGCCTTCAATATCAATCCACGAATCAATTTTGGTGGCCCCTGTCTGGTAACTAATGCGATAAAACTCCTCTTTTTTCGAAAGAAGATGCATGGCCAAGGCCTTTAATCTTCTTCCACGGTCGTGAAAAGTGAGCTTTCTTAAATTATGGTTTCCTACATTTCGGGCATAATGAAGAACTGAACCCAGATCAATTCCTTCACTTGAAGCATAAGCAACAACTTCACCAGTTGAAGCATTCAGAAGTGCAGAGCCTTCGCCTTTACCTTCAGTCCACTTACCTTCCACGTAGTTCATAAGTTTCATGGATATTTCCTTTAAAAATGATGTTTATCAGCGATTTAAAAATATAATGAGTTTAAATTCTGCCTATAAAGATGACAAATGAAACACTGTGCATCATGCCGGTATATTTACCTTAAGTCATAATGTGCGCCACAGGAGTTAGAATGAGCACGAATTATTTCAGTAATGCGGACCAGTGTGTCGAAGAAACCATCGCAAAATTAGGCAAAAAGATAGTTATGGGAATTCCTCTGGCGCTGGGAAAACCAAACCATATCGTGAATGCCTTTTATCGCAAGGCTAAAAAAGACAAGTCCATCAGTTTAAAAATTGTGACTGCTCTTACTCTTGGACATTTAAAAGGGAAATCCTTACTTGAAAGTCGTTTCATCGAACCATTCAGTGATCGACTGTTTGAAGACTACCCAGATTTTGATTACGCCCTCGATCGTGCCAAGGGAAAAATACCATCAAACATTGAAATTTATGAGTTTTACTTTCCGGCTGGTAAGCAGATTGGAAATGAGTATGCTCAGCAAAATTATATCTCCAGCAATTATACTCATGTCGCAAGGGACATGATGGATCATGGTGTGAATGTTCTGGCTCAAATGGTGCATAAAAGAAGCGAGAATGGAGAAACAACTTTCTCTTTATCGTGCAATCCGGATGTAACGGTTGATTTGGTCCCTCTGATGATGAAAAAAGAAAAAGAGACTGGTGAAAAAGTAGCTTTTCTTGCTCAGGTCAATAATAACTTGCCCTATATGTATGGAGATGCTGTCGTTCCTGAAAGTTTTTTCACAGATGTGGTTGAAAGTCCTGATCTGAAATTCAAACTTTTTGGTCCTCCAAAAATGGCGGTTTCTGATGCTGACTTCATGATCGGGTTGAATGCTTCTGCTTTGGTTAAAGATGGCGGGGCGATTCAAGTCGGAATTGGAGCACTTGGTGACGCTGTCAATTATGGACTTATTCTTAGAGAAAAAGAAAATGATCTCTATCGAAATGTTTTGAAAGATACCGGCATTTCCATGAAATTCGCAGAAGTCATCAATAAAGTAGGAAGTGTCGATAAATTTCAAGAGGGGCTTTTTGGAGCAACTGAGATGTTTGTCGATGGTTTTATGGACCTCTACAATGCAGGTGTCATTAAGAAGAAAGTTTATAATGATATTCATATTCAACGATTGTTGAATGAGAAAAAAATCAAGCCTGAGTTTGACAAAAATATTGTGGATCATCTTCTTGAAGCTGGAGCTATCCATCATCACTTACGTGAAAGTGATGTGGAATATCTCAAACGTTTTGGAATCCTGAAAGCAGGAGTTGAGTTCAAAGAAGGAAAACTTTATCTTTTGGGTGAAGAGCCCGTCGTTGCAGATCTTGATAACCTTGATACCAAAGATAAAATTTTGGATCATTTCCTTGGGAATTATCTGAAAGATGGTCATGTCATACATGGTGGATTTTTTCTGGGGCCAAATAAGTTTTACAATTGGTTGAACTCACTAAGCGAAGATGAGAGAAAATTGTTTTTTATGACCAGCGTTGGAGGAATCAATCAACTGTATTGGAGTGAAACAATTGATACTCTTCAAAGGAAAGATGCTCGATTTATCAATACTTGTCTCTATGTGACTATGAATGGCGGCGTCTGTTCTGATGGATTGGAAAATGGTGAAATCATTTCAGGCGTAGGGGGGCAGTATAATTTTGTGGCCATGTCTCATGCCATTCCTGGAGGGCGATCAATACTGAAACTCAGAGCAACCAGGTATGACGGTAAAAAACTTCAATCTAATATTATGTGGAACTATGGACATATAACCATTCCAAGACATTTGCGAGACTTGATTGTGACGGAGTATGGTATTGCGGATCTCAGAGGAAAGGCCGATAAAGATATCATCAAAGAACTTCTAAAAATAACTGATAGTCGATTCCAAGAAGAATTGCTCAGTATTGCAAAGAAGTATAAAAAAGTTGAAAAGAATTGGCAGATTCCCAAAGAATTTTGCCAAAATACTCCAGATTATGTGACTTCGAAACTTAAGCCTTATAAAGAGAAAGGTTATTTTGACAAGTTCCCGTTTGGTACTGATTTTACTGAAGAGGAAATCATTATTGGGGGAGCTTTGAAAAAACTAAAAAAGGCCACTGCTAGAAAACCTAGAGCAATAAAAATTCTTTTAAGTAATCTTGTTGCGAGTCCTAGAGTGAAGGGACAAGAAAAGTATTTGGAGAGAATGAATCTTCTGAAGCCGAAAGGATTCAAGGAAAGATTCTTTCAAAAATTGCTGCTTAGAAGTTTGAATGGAGAGTTTAATTAACTCTATTCGGCGTCGCTCAGATACATTGAGCTCATAAACATGACCGGAAAGCTCACGACTTCTCTCCAGTAGTATTCGAGATCATCGTGCCAGTTGGCATCGCATTCCTTTCCCGCCATGATAAGGGCTTCTATCCAATAATAGTAATTATGAGGGTGGATGTTCATATTTTTCTTGTTATGTGTTTTACATAACCTCAAAAATTGAACACGAGCATTTTTATCATCGCCACTGATATAACCAAACATGAAGTCAAGTCCGTCAATAATGACTTCCTCTTGCTTTTCAAAATCTGTATTTTTGAAATATTCCTTGATACTAGGTTTGAGATAGAAGAGGTATTTATAAAATCTCTCGGCAAAGAACTTGTGGCTGGCTGCTCGATAATAACTATCTTTGACCAGATCAACTTTTTCTTCCCATGACTTCTTTCTTGCTTTCATCTCTTCATGTTAGGAAGAATTGAGATAACGGTCAATACTGATGAGCTTGAGATTGTCTTAAGGATGAGAGAATTATTTCCACTTAAGTTGAATGTACTTACTTTTGACTTTTGACTTGAGTGGGATGTCTTTAAGTTGATTCTTGATATTTTCAATCCGAAGGTCTTTCATCAGAGAATCAAACTTTTTTGAACATCCATATTTGGTAGCGGTTATTGTCGAAAAGCTGTTGGCCATATTCAATTCTCCAACTTGAAGGGATAGAGAAAGGTAAACAGAAGGGATACTGACTATTTCTGTTTCAATATCTTCTAGCTTTACTCCATTCATTCTTGTTTCCAATTCTTCCAGCAATTGTTCTGTAATGACAGTGTCATAACCCAAAGCTCTTTTGGATTCTTCTCTTCTCGATCTTAAGTTTCTTGCTGCAGCTCCTGTAGCAATTGTCATGCCTACATTCATGTTGAAATTTTGAAGCTGAAAAGCGTTTTTTAAATTACCTGAATAACTTTCGACAGCTATGACTGATTCACCACTACAGGTAAAGCTGACCAAGTCCAACGAAAGGGAATCCAATTTCTCTGACTTTTCTGTGTAATTTAATTTGATATAAGTACGAACATCACCTGAAACTTTTTTGAACTCGACTTGCGGAGGATAAATATTCACTTCACCTTTAAAGTTTCCATTTTTTGAAACAACTTCAAAATCCAAACCAGACTTCTGAGTCATGCAGCCCGATTGAGCTCCTACACGAAGGGGTATTTCAATTTGCTGGCTTACACCGCCTTGAAAAGCTCCGTTCCCCCCGCCAATTGAAAGTCCAAAGCCTGTGCTTCGAACAATTCTGACTTGATCAGTTCTACATGCCAACACCTGCCATGACATAATAAGGGCGAACATAAAAATGAGCTTTTTCATTCAATAATCTCCGATAGATTGGGTCGATTTTAACCTGATCTCGAGTATTTCTGGGAGGAATTGGAATATTTACATGGACATATGCTTCTTGCACCAAATGGGCTGAAGGCCTAAGATATCATCACATTTGAACCATTTAGCGGAGTTAAAATGCGGTTTCTACCTCTTTGTATCCTAACAATACTTGTATCCTGTGCTTCTCCTCCACAGCAGATGACGATCATTGCTCATAGGGGGGCCAGTGGTTATCTGCCCGAACATACTCTTGAGTCGGCCTCTATGGCCCATGCTTTTAATCCAGACTTCATTGAACCGGATTTGGTTATGACCAAAGATGATGTTCTCGTCGTGCTTCATGATATCCACATTGATACCACAACAAATGTGGCAAAAGTGTTTCCTAAGAAAAAGAGAAAAGATGGGCGTTACTACGCCATTGATTTTACTCTCAAGCAACTCAAAAGTTTGAAAGTAATGGAACGAGGAAATGTAAAATCTGGTAAGGCCATTTATGAAGATCGATTTCCAAGAGGAAGAGCAAACTTTGAAGTCGCCACATTTCGAGAATTTATCGAATTAGTTGAAGGTCTGAACAAATCAAGAAAAATGAATATCGGTATTTATCCGGAGATGAAAAGTCCTTCCTTTCATAGACAAAATAAAAAAGATATTTTGAAAGAAACATGGAAAGTCTTGAATGATTATGGTTACACCAGTGGAAAGAAAAAAATATTTTTACAGTGTTTTGATTCAAGTGCACTCAAGGAATTTAAAAAGAGATTTAATCCAAAGTTTCCTATGATTCAGTTGATAGGTGATAATTCTTGGAAAGAAAGCCCTGATGATTATACCAAGATGCTAACTCCGAAAGGTCTGAAAGAAGTTTCCAGTTATGCTCAAGGAATAGGTCCTTGGTTTCCACAACTTATTCAACCAGTCGGAAGAAGTTATAGAATCACACCGCTGGCAAAGGTCGCAAAAAGTCTGGGGCTTAAGATTCATACCTATACTTTGAGAGAAGATTCTCTTCCTGAATATGTTGATAGCGTGAAAGGCCTTTCCGTAATTCTTGCGAGAGAGGGAGTGGATGGTGTTTTCACAGACTTCCCAGATCGGATCAGAGAATAAAAGGCTCAAGTATTCAAGGACCTTTATTGATCGGTCTTTTGAAAATGTAATACCAGGGACTTAAGGCGGACTTCCTATGTGTCGATAGGGAGTTATGGATATAGGAACACGATCAGTATTTATTGGAAGTTTCATCTTTTTTCTGGCACTCAGTGCTTTATTCTACTTCTTCTTTCCGTATGGAAATTGGATGTGGGTGATCATTGGACCGCTCTTCTTTGTGGGTTTCATTGATTTCTTTCAAACAAAACATGCTATCAGAAGAAATTTTCCAGTACTTGGTAATTTCAGATATTTTCTTGAATCGATCAGACCTGAAATCAATCAATATTTCATTGAAAACAATACCGATGGTAGACCATTCTCCAGAGAAGAAAGATCGATTGTTTATCAAAGAGCAAAAAAAGTTTTGGATACTCTTCCTTTTGGTACACAAAGGGACGTGTATAAAACAGGCTATGAGTATATTGCACATTCTTTAGCTCCTGTTCATGTTGATGAAAGTAAAATGAGAGTTATGGTTGGTGGACCAGATTGTAAGCAACCATATGACTGCTCTGTTTTTAACATCTCGGCCATGAGTTATGGTTCACTTTCAAAAAATGCTGTTATGGCCCTCAATAGAGGAGCGAAAGAAGGAAACTTTGCTCACAATACCGGTGAAGGTGGAATCAGTCAGTGGCACCTGAAGTTTGGTGGAGACCTGATTTGGCAAATTGGAACGGGATACTTTGGTTGTAGAAATGCTGAAGGCGGTTTCGATGCTGATAAATTCAAAGAGAAAGCAGCTCTAGATAATGTGAAGATGATTGAAATAAAGCTATCGCAAGGGGCTAAGCCTGGACATGGAGGAATTCTTCCTGCTGAGAAGCTTACTCCTGAGATTGCTGAAATTAGAGGTGTACCTATGGGACAGGATGTGAATTCTCCTCCTGCTCATAGTGCTTTTTCATCTCCTCGTGGGCTATGTGAATTCATCGGCAAGCTTCGTGAATTGAGTGGAGGCAAACCAATTGGCTTCAAACTTTGTCTTGGAAACAG
Source organism: Deltaproteobacteria bacterium (assembly GCA_006226755.1). Taxonomy (GTDB): domain Bacteria; phylum Bdellovibrionota; class Bacteriovoracia; order Bacteriovoracales; family Bacteriovoracaceae; genus M0603. The sequence goes on from SBGE01000308.1 coordinate 12,167, forward strand.
GTATGAGTTTCACGCCCTTTGCAAGGCGATGATCGAAACAGGAATCAAACCTGACTTTATAACGGTTGATGGTTCAGAAGGAGGAACAGGTGCTGCTCCATTGGAGTTCACCAATTGGATTGGTACTCCTGGAACAGATGCATTGATTCTCATTAATAATATTCTCAGAGGCTATGACCTCAGAAAAGATATCAAGATCATTAATACCGGAAAAGTTACAACTGGATTTGGTGTAATAAAAAGAATTGCACTTGGAGCAGACATTATTTATTCGGCTCGTGCAATGATGTTGGCTATTGGATGTATCCAAGCTCTTCGATGTAATTCTAACCATTGTCCTGCCGGTGTTGCGACTCAAAACCCAGATCTTATGCAAGGACTTGTCGTAGAAGACAAATACATGCGAGTTTACAATTTTCATCATGAAACTATTCATGCTGCTGCTCATATGTTGGGGGCAATGGGATTGGATAACTTAAATCTACTTCACCCAAGACATATTAAAAGAAGAGTCAGCGATCATGAAATTCAAGAGTACTCTGATTTTATTACGATTTTGGATGAGGGATGCTTTTTGAAAGGCGATATTCCTGCTGAACATAAGCGTGATTACAATATGGCCAATCCTGAAAGCTTTGCTGCCAATGACGTTAAATCTGAATACCGCTCTGCCTGATTAATCTCGAGCGCTATTTACATTTCTCTCTAATGTCTTTCCTAGAAGTTTTGCCCAGCTTCGCAAGCTACTTTGCTCATTGGGAGTATAACTTTTCTCTGAATCTCTAGGGTAAATTTTTGTGTTGGTGTATTTTGAGGGACAGGCTTTCTTGAAGCCTTGATCGCATATAAGATTTAATAAGTCTTGAGATTGAGCCTTGTTTTCATAACCTATTAGAGTTGCATATTGGTAACATCCTTCAAAATCTTTTTGGTAACACGAGAATTTGTAGCACTTTTTTGAATCGTGAATTTTTGAAGATGAGAAATGCTGTTTACCAAGTTTGTTTAACTTCTCTGGGTTCATCTTTTCAGTACAAGATTGAGAGACATTCAACTGAGAGCAGCTAGAAAATAAGAGAAATAGTAAAATATGCATGAAACTAGTTTATATAGAAAACTTGAAATTGACCATAAAAGTAAGTGGATAAAAAATAAAAGGCCCCGTCATTAACGGGGCCCTTAAGGGGTATCACACAATTCTATTGTCCTCGTCTCCCAGATCAATCATTCTTCGTCGTCGAAGAGATAACTCCCTCTCTGTTGTATCGGTCGGGGTCCGCCAAAACGCCCACCTACAGAAAGGAATGGAAAATAGATATCGCCATCTGAATCTTCAAATTTTCTGACACTTAATTCAATAAACATCCCGGATCTTGATTCCATACCAACTCCAAACTCTTGAGTTGATTCAATATCGTCGCTAAGTCCCCAGGCCTTATAAACTCTACCTTTAAAATAAACGGTTCTTGCAGCAGTTGGGTTAAGTCTTAACTTCAAATAAGCACCAACTTCTGGAACAAATGCTCCGTTGGTACCAGCTGCAATGAAGATAAATCCACCGTCAACACCGACTTCAAGATGATCCCAGAGCATTCTTACTCCGACATTTCCTCGAGCGCCCATGACCATGATCGTCGCTGTTACTTGACCTTCAATGGAGAGATGATTTCTTGCAAATTCTTCAAACGAGAAATCTCCGCCATCAAGTAGGGCCATGTCTTCAGAAGTTTCTTCTGCTTTTTCTGAGGCATAGTATGCTTCATCAACAATAATCCCTTCTGAAGGTTCTCCACCATCAGGAATCAACAAAAGTCTGTCTTCAGAAAAGCTTTGAGCTGAAAGAAGAATACTGAATAGAATCAGTAGTGTTTTCATTTTTTGTTCCCCCGAACGTGTGTGGATGCATTGTTTAACAGCTAATGGGATTTGATGGAAGACAATGTGTAAAAGATACATTTCTAAATAGCCGTAATTGTTATAACCCATTGAAACCGGCGGGAATTGCCCTCTGAAACTCCCTCCGCAAAAACTCTATAATTTAATGATTATGAGGACTTGTTTCTTTATTTCCCTATTCATTTTTTCTTTTTTCTCAACCGATCTTTCGGCTTCATACCGTCATAGAGAGCTCAAAAATTTTGAACGCAACGTTACTTTTTTGGCCCAACATCATTTGGATGATGAGATGGTTGATAAATGGTTCCGTTACTATACGGGAAGAGGGAAAAATATTTTTGAAAGGCAAATGGCAAGAGGGGAAGTGGTTCGAAAGGCGATCGAAAACATCTTGGTTGAAAAGAATGTTCCTCTTGAATTGTACTACGTAGCTTTGATTGAAAGTGGATTTAATTTTAGTGCTGTTTCACATGCAGGAGCTACTGGTCCTTGGCAGTTCATGAAGAATACAGGAAGAATGTATGGTCTTCGAATTGATTCCGAGGTCGATGAAAGAAAGAATATCTATAAAGCTACTCGTGCTGCAGCTGAATACCTTTCAGATCTTTATAATATCTTCAATGATTGGGCCCTCACTCTTGCGGCTTATAATGCGGGAGAGTATCGAATCTTGAATGCTATCAGAAAAGCGAACACCAGAGATTTCAATTCTCTTGTGAAGATGAAAGTACTACCTCCTGAAACTATGAATTACATTTCGAAAGTCTGGACGGCAATGATAGTTGAAAAGAATGCATTGAAGTTCAGATTGGAAAAGAAAAGTGCCGATTGGAAGATTAATCCAACGGAACTTTCTTTGAGTATTGATAAAGACACGAAAGTTGAAAATCTTATTTCTCTCTCTGGCATGAGCGAGGAGCGATTCCGGAAATATAATGCGCACTTGCTTTCAAATACATTGAAGGCGAGAGCTGACAAGCCAATCGAAATTTTTATGCCAAAAAAGAATTATATGCGGCTTGCGATGGGTCTTTATGGCTACAAGGTCAAGCCTACTCCTAAAATTGTACCTGTGACTGATCCCCTGAAATTGACCGGACTAGGTTTTAAAAATGTGGAAAAAGGGGAAAAAATAGAAGTCACCAGGCTGGAAAGCGGTCAAATCAAACTGAAAAGACTGAAAAATGGCCGCATCATCATGATAAACAACCCCGGAAAATAGAACTTTTCCAATTCCTTTGCTATCCTTTCTAAGAATTGAATTCAGGAGGTCCCATTGGACAAGCTCGTTGAAAAGGCCTGGCATGTTGCCTTGAAGGCCCGTGAAAATGCTCATGCCCCATATAGCCACTTTAAAGTTGGAGCAGCTCTGAAATTGAAAGGAATGGATGAGATCATTCCTGGATGTAATGTTGAGAATGCATCATTTGGCGCCACTGTATGTGCAGAACGAACTGCAATTCAATGTTCTGTGGCAAATCATGGAAAAACTGATTTCGAGTTCATCGTAGTCGTCACTGACACTGATCCAGCGACCCAGCCTTGTGCGCTATGCCTTCAAGTCATGAGTGAATTCGCTCACCCAGATATGCCGGTGTACTTGGCCAATTTGAAAGGTGTTCAGTCCTCGATTACTTTCAAGGAGCTGTTGCCTAATCCATTTAATCATTTCGAACCTAATGAGTGACAAGCGAAAAGGTGTCACATTAGTTGTAGGTTTTTTAGGGTCAGGTAAGACGACTCTTATCAATCAATTGATCAAAGACAACCAAGGACTAAAGCTTGCCCTCATAGAAAATGAGTTCGGTGAGCTCGGCGTAGATAATGAATTCCTTCCGAATATTGAAGAGCTTGTTTTAGAGATGAACGATGGCTGCCTCTGCTGTTCAGTTAGAGGGGACATGGTTCAAGCTTTGAAGAATCTTATCAACCAAGAACAGGAGTTCGACCACCTCATTATAGAGGCCACTGGGATGGCATCGCCTGGACCAATTCTTGATAGCTTTAAAAAGAGTAGGGAACTGGAAGAGAGTTTTCGAATCAACACTGTCATTTCTCTTGTTGATGCCATACATTTCGATAGAAATATGAAACGAGATCAGGAGGAAGAGGAGTCGAATTTCTCTGATCAGCTGGCTTTTTCTGATCTGATTCTTCTCAATAAAACAGAAGGACTTGAAGAAAAGAAACTTGTCGTCATAGAAGATCAAATAACCGCCATTAATCCTGATTCAGAGGTTCGAAGAACAAATTTTTCTAAAATTAATCCATCCGAGATTTATGAGCGAAATTATTACGACCCAAAGAAAGTTGAAAATTTGCAGATCAATGTCGATGAAGGTGAGACTTTTGCATGGGCCGGACTTTTTGATCTTCCTGTAGGTAAGCATCATCTATACTTCAACCATATTCACCATTCTGTGAATTGGTCTTTTTTAAAAGAGAATTCAATTGATGCAGGTTTGAGTCTGGGAAGAATTTTGATGTCTTCTCCTCCTCATAAATTAAATAAGCTTGAAAAAGTGATGATCGGTAGCCCATATACAAGCGATCAAAGACTGTTTGAGCTTCATGTTCTTGAGCCCGGGAAAATAGTTTTCTTTCTTGATGATCATCCTTCCCACCTTCAAATGGAAATTCGAGTTCGTGACAAGGTACAATTACCTTTGGAAGAAAGAGGATTCACCAAGCGCAAAAAGCATGCTCATGGAAAAGTAAATTCCGTTTCCATAGAAGTGGAAGGAGAATTGGATCCCTCTACTTTTCAGTTTTATTTAAACTCTCTGTTTATGAAATATCCAGATCGCATTTACCGCTCGAAGGGAATACTGTGTTTTCCAGGAAACCCACATAAGGTTTTTTTCCAGGGAGTCTATGAAAACTTCGACTTCTCTGAGGGGCCAATGTGGAGTGGGACAAAGCAAAATAGGGTCGTTTTCATAGGAATGGGGCTCAATGCTGATCTGATCACCAGTGGCTTCAAAAACTGCCTGATTAAAACCAAGTAATTGAAAATATTGATTTTTTTCTAAAGATACCTTCTCATATTCCGAAAGGCACTATGGTCAAGGCTTTGATTAAGACCCTAAGTTGTTGTATAGTCTACAAAAGTGTTTTTAATTTCTGCAACTTTCCTTTTGGAGGGAAAATGGACGAACAGTTCAATGTATACGTAAAAGTCGATGATAGAGGTGCTGAAAGATGCATCAAAAAGTTTAAGCGTATGTGCGAGAGTTTCGGTGTTCAAAAGGAATATAGAAACAGAAAAGAATACAAGAAGCCTTCTATCAAGAAGAAAGAAAAGAATATCGCAGCGACAAAGAAGCGCTCGAAATCTGAAAGAAGAACCGGTAGAAGATCTAAAATTTAACCGGTTTATTTTTTGAAAACCCCTCCCTGGGCCAAAAGTTCTCTCAAACTTGAATCCGCGGAGGGACAGCTCTGGCAAAGAGCATTCTCTGAAATCAAACCAAACTTCCAAAAGAATCTTTCTAAACATAATCTTACCCCTCTCCAAGTTGACCTTCTAGAAATCAAACCTCTCTTTCAAGAAGATCTTCCAAAGGTGGGCGGTTATTACACCTCCAAAGAAGTTGTGGTTTTTCTTCCTCTTAATTCACAGGAGTTTATCTTAGAGAAACTTCTAGGGGGACATGGAGGACAATCAGGCTTTCAAGGAACGGGGTTGCTCGGAAAGAAAACAATTGAAAGTTTTCTGGCTGATGTTGTATCTATGCCTTTTGCAGGAGCAGAGTCTTTTAAGGAATTCGAACTGACTTTGAAGACTTCACGTTACCTGTCTCTTGAGTTGAATCTACAATATGAAAAGTACTTTCAGGCTTCTCTTTGGATACCTTGGGATCAACGATTGAAAATTCTTGAAAAAACCGGGGTGACGGATGAGTAAATTTGATGAATTCTTTTTGGGCCATTATGGTGAGCGATGGTCAGCCCTTTTTAATGAACTTCAAAAAGATGATCAGAAGGTCTTAAGAGAAGTTTTTCCAGAAGGTAAAAAATGGGACCTCGAACCTTTCACAAACATTTCTCATTGCTATTATCCAACGACGGATCTTGATTATACAAAAGAAGAAAATCAAGAAGGCCTCCGTAGCTTTTATTATATGGACCCAGGAAGTATCATGGCCGCCAAGCTATTGGATGTTCAACCTGGAGATACTGTACTTGATATGTGCTCAGCTCCAGGTGGAAAAGGTTTAGTCCTGTGTGAGGCCCTTCAAGGCGAGGGACATATTGATTTGAATGAACCTTCAAGAAACAGAAGAGATAGACTTAAGAATGTCATCAGACAACATGTACCAGAAAAATTCAGAGGTGTAGTCAGTGTAAGAGGTCAGGACGGATTAAATTTTGGAATGAAGTCTCCTGATACCTATGATCGAATTTTAGTAGATGCACCATGTTCTGGAGAAAGACATTTGATCCATTCCCCTGCTGAACTTGAAAAGTGGAGTCCTAAAAGAAGCAAACGTCTGGCCGCGAGACAGTACGGGCTTTTGACTTCAGCACTATTGGCGCTTAAATCCGGTGGAACTTTGATTTATTCCACTTGTTCTATTTCTCCGTTGGAAAATGATGGAGTTTTGGAAAAACTAAAGTCCAAAAAAGGTGAGCTATTTGATTTTGTAGATCTTTCTGGAGAGTTTATCAGTATGGCAGATAAAACTGAATTCGGAAGACTTTTTCTTCCTGATACATCAGGTTACGGACCTCTTTTTATTTCAAAAATCAGAAAGAATTAGGCAGCTTGCTTTTTTTGGCGTGCGTGACGTTTCGCCTGGCGGTTTCGCTGGTTGATTCTACGGCGCTCCTTTCTGTGCTCTCTATAACTCTCTTTCATATTCATGAGCTCTTCAGCAAATGAAAGTCGACCGACATATGAAATTCTTTTAAGTGGAATCTCATAGAATGATCCAGCCTTCAGCTTGATGGTCAGATAGTTGTCGATAAGTTCAATTTTATCGACGTCTTTATAATTGGTGTACCCTCTAGTGTCGAAGATAAGACCGATCTTTGGAAATTCAAATCCTGTATTGTAGACATCGAATTCTTTGTATACTTCACTTGTGTTCTTGAGTCTGTTGACCATAAGAACTAGAACAAAGATGAAGAAGACGAGAAACGAGATGCTCATGCTCCCAAGTTTTGTTCCACTAAAATGAATGGCCATGAAAGTTAAAGCGCCGATAAACTTTAAATGTCGTTGTATATAGTTTGGTTGATATCGGTATCTAAGTTTAAGTTTTCTCGCCATGAGCGCTTATCGGATCATATTGCTCTGAGTCTGAACGAAGCTTTTAAGACCAACCTTCGTCGTCGAACTTCGTCATCATAGTCACGTGACGAATGATTTCACCTGTTTACGCTGTGGATAAAAGTAAGGTTTGTCTCTGTGGGAATTGGGGAAAACATAGTTAAGTCCTTAAATTCAGGGAAAACTTTGCTGATTCCTTCTTACAGTTTCTTGCAAGTAATTTACAACCAAGTTCGTCAAGTTAGATGATCCTTTTGCGGGATAAACCGGAAAGGATGCCAAGGACTGGCATACATCTAAAAGGAGGGTGGATTTATGAAGAATTTACTCAAAGACCTTCTGGGAATTTTAACTGAGAGAAAGCTAGTAAGAACTAGGACAGGACACAAGTTAGCTACTCTCTTAGGACTTGGGTTAGTAAGGACTAACAAGCCCATTTCAAATTCCAGAAGGGAAAGAATGATTCGATTTTTGGGAGAGCTATAATTTAGCTCGAAGCAGATTCGTAACGAATCAAAGCATGAGACCAAATTTTGAACATTAAAAATCCAAAGACAAATATGGCAGCGACCATACCTGCCACGTAGTCCCATGATTTGAGATCCAAGAGAAATCGAACAGGGGCACTACCAATCAACAAAATGGGCATGAGGACTGTAAAGAGTCTTCTTGCCAGCACTTTGTAAACAAAGTCGGGCCATCTCGCCAGCGACTGAATCTGCATTCTAAGAAAATTGATCCCAAGACCTTCTGTCATCCAGAACATGGCCGTACTAATTATTATCTCAACGATGGCAAGAAGCATGAAGGATAAGATGAGAAACAGTGGCAAGAGTACCCATGAAAGAGTCGAAAGTGGAACTTTGGAGCCGTAATAAAAGAGAAAACCCCAGGCGACAACGGTATTTGTCATGCTCGATGGTCTTATATATCGAAAGAAAATCGAGAATATGGAATGTACAGGCTTCAAAAGAATAAAGTCCAACTCACCAGTTCGAATCTGACGTGCAAGAACCCAAAAGGATTCTGACAGTAGAGTCATATGGAGGTGATCTACACAAAGCATGAAGCTAATAAAGAACATCAGTTTTTCTTTTTGCCAGGGGCCAATTGTGGAGACGTGGTCATAGACAAAATCAACTGTCGCCAGTGTCGAAACGTAAAAAAAGATATCCATGACAATCAAGAGGACAAAACTCGTTCGAAAGCTTAATTGAACCGAAAAGCTTGTTGCGAGGAACTTTTTATAAATGGATAAATAATGTCTCACTGAATTCATCACATTCCCGCCGCCGTATACATTCGGATTCCTTTCTTCCAGATCCATTTATTGAGGAAAAGAAGAATCACCATCCAGGCTCCGAGCATCAAATAACCTTTTGGAAAAAATCCAATCTCGCCCATGAACATTTTGATTGGATAGAAAGTTAGATAGGGAAAAGGTGTGTAATTCAAAAGAGTGACCAGCCATTCTGGGTATAGCTCTAGAGGGATGATTGCACCAGAAAGAAAGGCAGTGAGAATTGAGAGAATAACTCTTAAAATCCAGGTTTCTTCCAGCCAGAATCCGATGATTCCTGTTAGATACTGGAGAATAAACCAGAATAAGCTGACATACACACAGTAAGTGAAACCAAAAATAAGTGAAGTGAAAGTTATATCAGGAAGAAAGCCAAAAACTGCTATTACAGTAATCGTGAGAGCACTGATAAAAAGTTGGAGTGTTTCAAAGGCAATAAATCCCGCAGTGTGGTATTCCCAAAAATCAATTGGGTAAATCAAATAGGATGAGATGCGTCCCATTCGAATATCTTCTGCTAGATTTAGTGCAGACATTCCTTGAGCAACCAATCCCACGATCATACTCCAAATGTGGTAGGTGATCATCTGATCGAGGTTATAACCTTTGATTGTCATATGAGCATCACCGTCATAGATGCTTGACCAAAGATTGTATTTCACAAAGAAAAAAACCAGAGCAGGTCCAATAATTTGGAGGAAAAAATTCATCCTATAGGCCGTATAATTAGACCAGCTGATTTTGATGGTCTGCCACCATTTTGGAAAGTTTTTCTCAAAGGACATGAGTCTGCTCTCCGGAGCTAGAATTACCAAGAGCTAGCTCGGGCTTCTCCATCAAGGTTTTCATTACGCGTTCTATTGGCATTTTTTCAGTGTTGAATTCTATGACTGGAAACTTGTTGATGACTTTACCACTTATTTCTCTCAAAGCTTCCATTGGGATTCTAAGATCAACTTTAGTGAAATCAGCATTCCACTCAGGTGAGAAGTTTTCAAAAAAATCTGTATAGTCATGTATAGATTCACTGAAACTAAAGCTGACACTTTTTTCACGACCGAGAATTTGTTCAAATTCTTCAATAGGTCCATCAAATCCTTTTTTCCCTTGGAGAATTAAAACCAGTCGCTTACAAAGAGCATGAACATCTGCCATGTAGTGAGAAGTGAGGATTATCGTCGTATTATTTTGACGATGATATTCTTTAATGAATTGGCGGATGTTTTCTTGGGCCACCAAATCAAGTCCGATTGTCGGTTCATCCAGGAAAATGACTTCAGGATTATGAAGGAGTGACGCCATCAACTCCATTTTCATTCTTTCTCCGAGGGAGAGTTTTCTAACGTGGACGTGCAGAAGATCTTTAACATCGAGGAGCTCACTCATTTGCTCAACTCTCGCCTTAAAATCAGCATCCGGAACTTCATAAAACTTTTGTAAAAGTAGAAAGCTATCCATGGCTGGGATGTCCCACCATAGTTGAGACTTTTGTCCCATAACCAGTGCGATTTTCTTTCTAAAAGTTTTATCTCTTTCAGCAGGAACATAACCAGCGATTTTGATATCACCATTACTAGGAACAATGATTCCCGTGAACATTTTCATCAGAGTAGTTTTACCTGCTCCATTTGGACCAAGTAGACCAACAATTTCACCTTTTTGAATGGTCAAATCGAACGAGTTGACGGCAGTTTTGGTAATGTAGTCTCTTTTGTAGAGCGCACGTAAGGAACCCATGAATCCAGGGGCTTTTTTATAACTTTTGAAATTCTTGGTAAGACCAGAAGTTGAGATCATACTCATGACATTTCCTATTTGATTTTGGAGTGCGAAAAAGTATCATGTGAGCACGAGGAGAGGCAACAATGGAGTGTAGGAAAACTTTTTTGGTTAAAGGAAAAGTTCAAGGCATCATGTTTCGACAAACTGTGATTCGCGGCGCCGAAAAAAGGGGACTCTGTGCAGGGGCCACCAATGATCCAACAGATCGCTCGATCGTGAGGTTTACACTCCAGGGAGATGAAAGCTTAATTCAAGAAATAGTTGATTTTATGACGGCCGGCAAAAAACTTAATTCTTGGGGCGCCTGTGTCGAAAGTTTGGAAGAACTGAGCCCTTCTATTGATATTAACGCTCATGAAGTGACAACACTGAATGTTGATGGCTTCAAGTGGACATCTGGTGTGGAGTTCTTTTTATAAAATCAAAGTAGAGTTATTAATTTAATTCAGGAAGTTTCCAGTCAATTTCTTTAAGTCCCTTCGATATTAAAAATTCATTTGTTTTGGAGAAATGTCCTGATCCAAGAAAGCCCCTATAGGCGGAAGTGGTGAAGGGTGAGGGCATTTTAAAATGAAATGTCTACTAGGATCAACCTTTGCGGCTTTCTTCTGGGCAGGGGACCCCCATAGGAGAAAGACAACATTATCTCGTTCTTCATTGATCAACTGAATAATTTTATCGGTGAACTTTTCCCACCCTTTTTTGGCATGGGAGTGGGCCTTAGATTTTTCTACTGTTAGAACAGTATTTAAGAGCAGAACTCCTTGCTTTGCCCAGTGCTCGAGGTATCCATGTTTGGCAGGAGCTATACCGAGATCATTTTCCAATTCTTTGTAGATGTTCACCAAACTTGGAGGAATCTTGACTCCGGGTTTGACTGAGAAACACATACCGTGTGCTTGGCCTGGCCCATGGTAGGGATCTTGGCCGATAATGACCACTTTTACATCGTGAAAATCGGTTTTATTCAGCGCTGAGAATACTTCATCAATCTCAGGGTAAATTGTTTTACCTTTTGCCAATTCTTCCTTCAAAAAAGTTTGAAGGTTGACCATGTAGTCTTTTTCGAATTCAGGAAAAAGTTTGTCTTTCCATTCGTTCTCTATGCCCATTACTTCGTTCATAAGCCAAGTTTGCCAAAGGGGGGGAGCTTTGACAAACATTGCCATCTGTCCCAATCAAGGACTTAGAGTTTTGAAGTCTCTATTTGTTCAGTGAAAATTTCTTTAGTTCTTTCCTTATCGGATTTCATCCAATCAGGTCTATATTTCCAAAGGGTCAATGGGTTTTGAATGGCCCCCAATACCGTACTAACTCCTTGGTTGATTTCATCTATGGGCTCATCTCCTCCGTATGCATGTCTGTAGAGGAAAGTTACTGCATCAGTTTGTATTTTTTCTTCTTCAAGACCAGTACTTAATTCAAAATGAAATGTCATGGGGATGAGGACTCTTTCACCATCGCCGAATGTCTCTAGAAAGTTTTGATCGAGGGCACGTTTAATCACAAAGATGACATAGTTTTTTAAAGAACTTGAAGTTGATTTAAAAGAGAGACTTATCAATCGGTTTCGGCTCAGCATAATATGACCCATAACCTGACCTTGAATATTTCTTTTTACAAGCCAGTCAGGATATTGCAGATGCTGATCTATTTGTCTTATGTAACGATTTAGTTCGCTACCTGCATCCAAAACTTTTGCATCATAGTCATTAAAATTTTTTGAATTGGAAAAATTGGGGGCAAGGTCTGCCATAGATAATCCTTTTCTCATTCCATCTTTTTTACGAAGTGTATTCAACATAATTTTTACCTTGAATTCTTCATTGGGTTTTACTTTTTTCGCTCTATTTTGAGCTTCATCTAAAACCAAATTCAAGACGGCCAGATGAAGACCTACGCTGCATACTAACGCCGTCTTTTTCATTTTGTGATTATAGAATTTCAGGAGGGGAGATGAGTCAGCTGATTGTCAATTTTGGGTTAAAAAAAAGGGACCCGAAGGTCCCTAAAGCTATGAAAAATTTACGCAAGAATTAGAATCCAGTTGTCTTTGAAAGAGAGTCAACGATTCCGTACTTAAGAGATTCTTCTGAATTCATCCAGTAGTCTCTGTCAAAATCACCCATGACTTGTTCAAAGGTCTTTCCGCAATTCTCTGCCAGGATTCTAGCTGACATATCTTTTGTTCTTCCAATTTCTTTGGCATGAATTTGAAGATCACTGGCTTGTCCATAAAGTCCACCAATCGATGGTTGGTGAATCATAACTCTACCGCTTGGCCAGATTTCTCTTTTTCCCTTTTCTCCACCGGATAGAATGATACTTCCCATTGAAGCAGCAAGGCCGATGCAAACTGTTCGAACAGGTGAAGAAATCATTTGCATGGTATCGTAAATAACCATACCGCTGGTAACAATACCACCTGGGCTATTGATATAAAGTGTGATTTCTTTTCCTGGGGCATGTTGCTCGAGGTAGAGAAGTCTATTGGTTACATCTTTTGCACTTTCGTCATTAACAGCTCCCCAGAGAAAAACTTTTCTTGCTGAAAGAAACTCTCTTTTGAACCATGTGTTGTCTCCCAAGCCGCTGATGAGAGAATCAAGGTCTTTATTATTTTCAATTTCCACGATGGGCTCCTTTTTCTTAAGCTAAAGGATATTTTACGGGATTTCGGAAAATTTTCATCCTTTTTACAGGATGCCACGAGTCAACACGGATTTCGCATAGTGGTAAAATCAGTATTTGTTTAAAATGGCCTTTTCTCAGCAAAATAATGCTCTTTGGTCGGGTCTTACCCATTGAAATGTGAACCCTCTATGGTTACAATTTCGCATTGTATTTTTGATTCCAAAAATTTGGAGGAATAAATGGAAGTCGTCAAAAAGACTGATGCTTACGTCATCGTTAAGAAAAGATCTGGAAGATTTGGTGTAAAAAACTCTTCAGGAAAATGGATTAACGGAGAAGAAAAAGTAAAAATTCTAGTTGAGGCCGGATTGGTTAAAGCTGCTGTTGCAAAGAAGGAAGAACCTGTCGCTGAAGAAACAGCTGAAGCTGCTCCAGCTGAAGAAGCCTCTGCCGAAGCTTAATAAATAACACCATAGATGGTTGTTGATATTTAGATAAAAACAAGAGGTGAATTATGGCTAAGAAAAAAACAACAAAGAAAGCTGCTCCTAAAGGCAAAAAGAAAGAAATGTTGCTTGTAGGATCTAAAACAAAAGAAGCTCTAAAGGGTAAGGGATACAATGTATCTTCTGATACTCTTGATGCAATGAACGAGTACGTATACTGGCTTGTTGATCAAGCTCAAAAAAGATGTGCTGCCAACGGCAGAAAAACCATCAGACCATACGACATCCTAGGTTAATTTCTAGATCATTGTTATATGAAACCCGCCTAAGGCGGGTTTTTTTTTGTCTTTGTTCATAATACGCTAGTCGAAATCAGGAACATTCAAGATAATGAAGAAAATACTTCAGGGAAATTCTGAATGAAAACTTGTGTTGGCTATTGTCACGCTGAAAATATAAACCTCGACTCTCTCCTGACAAATTCTGATACTGAACTTGTTAAGCTTAGAGAAGTTGTCTTGATCAAATCAGATCATACCGAGTATTTTTTATTCCCTTATGGAGTCTATGTCGTCTGGGGCGCCAGAGATCATAATGTCGAAAAGCTCGTTGAGAAGTTTTCACGTGATCCCCTTGAAGAGTACCTAAGACTTACAGATTCTTTCGAGTTTGAATATGGCGAGTCTTCAAAATTGATTGAGGAAGACCTTATTCAATTACCTGACGAGGATGTAAAAACTCGGCTTTCTATTTCTCACGGTATTGCTCAGTCTCTTAAGCTTTCGCAAATTGAGGATGAGGTTGTAGCAAAGATCAAGGATCTTTCTCACATTCCAAAAATGTTGAGCGAACAAGGAAAAATTAAAGAGAGTAAAAAGAATATCTCCAAGCTTAGGGGGCAACTCTATGAACTCAAGGCCAAGGTGAATTTCAATTTCTCTCTTTTGGATAAGCCTGAATTTTTTTGGGAAAACCCTGAATATGACACTACTTATATTGCAACTATAGATTATCTTGAACTTGCTCAGCGGATAGAAGTTCTCAATAAGAAAATGGATGTAGTTGACGAGTTGTTGGCGATTCTAGCAGACGAGCTAAATCACCGTCATTCTTCACGGCTAGAGTGGATTATTATTTGGTTGATCGCCTTTGAGTTTTTGATCTTTCTGTTACATGACGTTTTTAAAATTGTTTAATCACCAGATCCCACGATCAACTTTTCCAAATTGATTCATAAATTCTTGGCATCTTTGAAGAAATTCTCTTCTCTCTTTTCTACTCATAAGTTGCCATTCATCGAGTGTCCAGACATCTGACGATTGAACCTTCCCAACTTCCTCGGTAAAGATAAAGCAGTTAACAGATTTACCATGGAGGCTAACGGTGATGTTTTTTTTGTCATAATCTTGCTCAAAAAAATCAATTCGATCCCAGAATACTTTGGAACTTGAGGTGATAACTGTACCTTTTAGTTTCGTCCCAACTTCTTCGACGAGAATCGGATAGTCTTCTCCTTCTACACGTCTGGTAGTGTGATCGTCGTACCATGCAAGGCCTAGGCGCTCATAGGGCTCTCCTCCGGCCACGATATCGAGAACATCCAAATCTTGCAAAGTTCCATAACTAAAAAGGTTCATTTATCCTTTATAAACTGCTTCAAGCGCTTATACAATGGTGTCATGATCCGACTATTTACAGCACTTAAGATACCTGATGATGTCAAAGAAGAGCTTTTGGGACTTAAAGAAAGTATTCCAGGAGCAAAATGGGTAAAAAAGAACAATATTCATCTTACTTTGCAGTTTATTGGAGAAATTTCGGAAGAGAAATATCACAATCTCAAAGATGAATTGGAAGATGTGCAAATGTCTACTTTTGAACTATCCCTTGGAAAAATAGATCGGTTTGGAGAGAAAGTTATCTATGCATCTGTTGATCACTCAGTCGATCTCATGGATCTTCAACAAATGGTAAAAGAGAAAATTGAATCTATAGTTTCAGTTGAAAAAAAGAAGTTCATCCCACATGTTACTCTCGCCAGATTAAATGAAGTCAGCGTTCACGATCTGGCTGCTTATCTTCAAAGCAATCATGACTACGAATCTAGAGAATTTTCAGTTCAGTCATTTTGTCTTTATTCCTCAAAGCTTACAAAAGATGGCCCCATCTATGCTTTGGAGGGAGAATATGAACTCTTTTGAGACTGTTGCGTCGCATTCTTTGTAAAAGTACTGTCATTCTAAAACTGTTCAATTGACGATCTTCCATGGAAATGGGGAAATGCCTTCCTTAAACACACGGGGCCAAAATGAAATTTTTTATACTGATAAGCACATTGCTTGTCTGCCATTCTGTTTTTTCTCAAGATGCAGATTTGTTAGGTAGTGATTTTGAAAATCTAGATCCTACAACTTCTTTGTCACGCAATAGAACCCAAGTCGTCATGATGGGGAAAGTTGTAAACGGGCAAATTACGATTGCACATTTTAACGACGAGGATTTGCTTGGATTTGGTGAACAGTTAGGTTTTCCTCGTGATGATGATATGGGAAGAACGGCTGGACTAGTTGTTAATTACAGGCTTCAAACTGATGATGGTTCAATTGAAGTGGATCTTCAGAATTGGCTTTTTACCAGGTGGACTGGAAACGTCGATAACGAAGATGAACAAATTATAGAAGAGCTTTCGACCATTCAGATTCGCTCACGGCAATTTATAGATGGAGCTGATAATAAGTGGATTATTATCGGTTTCAGTTTTGCTAATTATATAGAAAGACCTTTTCTCATGGCCTTCCTTCAAGGCTTTGTACATGACATCAATTCGAATTCTGCAACTAGGTGGAATGTTAATCGTGATGGTAATTCAATTAACTTAGGCGGAATATTCGGCATTGGTGGCAAGTACGATATTTTAGATCATCGAAGTATCAATATCACAGCTTCTGGTGAACTCGAAATTCAACCCAATACTGACTTTTTGAATTATGGAAATGTCCGAATTAGGGCATCGCTCGAACTACGCTGGGCTGCTTGGCAGACGACTGAAACTCCTCTCCTTCGAGTTAAGTTTTTTGCCGAGCAGATCCAGTATTTCAATGGAGATAGAGGAGGAGTCATCGGTGGAGAACTCTTTCTGGGGTTCAGTCTCGGGAGATTCTTTATTGAACCAGGGCTCTCTGTTACCAGATGGGTATCAAGGCAGGATGACTTTTATGAAGGTGATGCCTCTTGGAATATGGCCATTTTTATTCGAGTGACAATTGCACAGGATCGGGGTGATCGAGATCGTTATTTGTTTGAAACGGATGAATTGAATTAATCTTTGGAAAACTGACAAACTTTGTAGTCATTGAGATTGAGATAGTCCTCTGTCTTCATAATGAAAGATTTGGTTAAGAGTCCTGCGTTGAAACAGATAATTTCATTTTGAACAATTGATTCATCCAAATAGAGATCATAGGGGAGAATCTGTCTTCCAAATGGAGGAAGAGCTCCACTTTCAACACCTGCTAAATTCATCAATTCTTCATGTGTAGCAAAGCGAAGTTTTTGGCTACCAAGAATCTTTCTTACTTTATTATTGTCAATCTGAAGTGCTGCAGAAATGACAAAGAGTCTATAGTCCGACTTATCTTTGAAGAGTATCGTTTTCCCACCATACTTGAGTTCTTCTCCTCGAGCCTCGGCCGATTCTTCACAGGTTCGAGTTTCATGGTGATCGATTTCTCGGAAATCAATTTGATTTGACTCAAGGAGATGTCTAATTCTTTCAGTTATCGTCATACTTGAAGTTCTTTAAGAGGGACTCTTCCTCTTAGAACAAACTCAATCATAGGTTCAGGTTTTGTGATGATTTTTCTGACTTTGCTATCCGGTTCATTGGAAAAACGAAGATGGTGCCAGGGAATCAGATCTTCATCTGGAGTTAAGATATCGATTATGTTTTGAATCTTTATTTCCATAATAGGATAGGCCGTTGTGAGGTGATTATCTTGAATGGAAAACCAGCTATCTTTGGTTGGGATGAGAAATTGCTCACTCTCTTCTTCTATTAAAAAGCACTTAGTTTTATCATCTGATACTTCGAGTAATTCATCAGCATAATCTTTTTCAAAGCTGGTGACTTGGTAAACAAAAATACCGTCTCTATGTCTTGGACTCTCAGATTCTACAATTTCAGAGAGTTTTAGAGAGTTTCGTTGACCTTCTAGTAGAGGAATAAGATCACCATGACTTTCAATCGCGATAATAGATGTTCCAATTCTCTTCTTTGCTCGCTGAATTAGTTTTTGAGTTAATGGAGTCGAGGGAAGATAAAGGAACATGAAATCGAAATCATCTTGCATTTCGAGGGCATCTCCTGATCTTACTCCATTTGATGGTAAATGAAGAGATCTTGCAGCTAGTTTCGCCGAGAGAACTCTAGATTCAACTTGTTCAATTCCTGTATATTTAACTTCAGGATAAAGGATTGAGAAAAGAAAAAAGGCCCTGAAGTATCCAGCTCCTGGCTCAAAAAAATGAGTACCAGGTTGAGGGCTTAATGTCTCCATCATTGAATAATAGTCTCTGTAACTAGTGAGTAGAGCTCTTGTATCGAGTCCTGGATAACTATGCTCGAGATCAGAAGAACCTTCTTCAAATGTTAAACCGAAGACTTTATCAAGAAGCTGATCGACCTCTTCAGAGGAGAGGTCTTGATCATTAAGAATTTCAAGGATTGAGTGCTTTTCTAGTAGTGCCATGGGAACCTGGAAAAATCCTGATCTCTCTTCTCTACAAAAGCATTTCTTCCTTCTACAGCTTCGTCAGTACCATAGGCGAGTCTTGTGGCCTCTCCTGCGAAAAGCTGTTGTCCGACCAATCCATCATCAGTCAGATTGAATCCGAATTTAAGCATTCTCATCGCTGTCGGAGATTTAGAGTTCATGATCGCTGCCCATTCGAGAGCCACTTTTTCCAGATCTTTATGAGGAACGACTTTGTTGACCATTCCCATTTCAAAAGCTTCTTGAGCAGAATAATTGAGGCCAAGAAAGAATATTTCACGTGCTCGTTTTTGTCCCACCATTTTGGCAAGGTAGGCTGATCCATAACCAGAGTCAAAACTGGCGACATCAGGATCTGTTTGTTTGAAAATGGCATGTTCTTGGGAGGCAATTGTCATATCGCAGACTACATGGAGAGAGTGTCCTCCTCCAACTGCCCAACCTGGAACAACGGCCATGACAATCTTTGGCATAAAACGAATCAGTCTTTGAACTTCAAGAATATGAAGCCTACCTAATCTCGCAGCATCAATTCTTTCATCACTGGAGCTTTTGTAGTTCTCGTCAGAGCCTTCGTATTTATAACCATCTCGTCCTCTAATTCTCTGGTCTCCACCAGAGCAGAAGGCCCACCCTCCGTCTTTCGGTGAGGGACCGTTACCAGTCAAAAGAACGACTCCTACATCTGCGGCTTGCCTTGCGTGGTCGAGGGCTTGATAGAGCTCATCGACAGTATTTGGTCTAAATGCATTTCGACATTCGGGCCGATTAAAAGCAACTCTTACCGTTCCTTGATGCTTGGCCCGGTGATAGGTGATGTCTTTAAAATTAAAACCTTCAATTTCATTCCATTGTTCTGGGTCAAAAATATCACTGACCATTTGGTTGCTCCTCTTCAGTTTTATTCATCATATGTGTTGCAAATTGATAAAAGGACATGAAAATTTGACGATCCCATGCTTCCGGAAGTTTCATTCCGTCCATAGCGACTCGCATACAGACGAGCCATTGATCTCTTTCGACTTTTCCAATGGGAAAAGGAAGATGTCTGGCCCGCATTCTGGGATGACCATATTTTTGTATATAGAGATCCGGACCACCAAACCAGCCTGAAAGAAACTCAAATAGTTTTTCGCGAGCAGTATCAAGACTTTTGGCATGTAGATCTCTAATCACTTTCATATTAGGATTAGAATCCATTTCATCATAAAACCTTTTCACAAGTTTTTTGACTCCTGACTCTTCTCCAATAATTTGATAAGGCGTTTCTTCCATTATTTTCCAGCTAGTCTGATCAACAATCCAACAATCGTATCTGCAGATTCTGGATTTAGCTCTTTTTGATTGTTTGTAATAATTGGTCTGGCGAGTACTGTACATCCGACATGCTCAAGTTGTTGTCTCATTGCCTGACAAACTTTCAAACCACCGCCACCACTGTGAGTTCCAACGACGGCAACTTTATCATTGAAAGCACCTCTCCAATCACTGCCAGTTCTTGAAACCCAAGCAATGGCATTGTTGACGATAGGAGGAATTGAACCATTATATTCAGGAGCACAGAAAATCATGCCTTGTGAGTTACTTAAAATTTCAGTCAACTCTGCTGCTTTTTCTGGTACACCACTTTTTTCTTGGGGTGGTGTATAGACAGGCATAGGATACTCTTCAAGATTTACCAATACAGGTTTTGCACCCGCATTTGTCACAACTTTTTGAAGTTCTTTGGCCAGTTTTAGGTTATTTCCAGATGTGGCCGAGATAATTGCAATCTGAGTCATATCTTTATACTCCTTTTTTTTTAGCTCTCTTTTTAAAACAAAGCGAATGAATCGTCATCCGCGGAGCTTCTGTGTCAGCTCTTTGTTAAATTTCCTTTCATCTTGTGAGAATCCTTGTATTTTTGGAGGGTTAGAAGCTGTGCATTTTTTACAAGGATTTGGCCAAATCACTGTTGTTTCCCAAAATCATGGTAGCAATGGCTTATCAGACGGATATTTCTAAAAGGGAGAGAAAAATGAAGACACTCGTGTTGGCCCTCATGGCCTTACCAATGCTGGCCTTTGGTCAGGAAATTATGCTTGATAAGAAAACAATTGATCTCGGTGCTTTGACTCAAGAAACTAACGCTGCGGCTAATGAGTTGGTTGCTATTAAAAGAACTGCAAAGACTCCAAAGAAAGTTGTTTTGAAATTCAAGATGAACTACATGGAAAAAAAATGTGTAGAGTTCGAAACAAAGCAGGAAGATATTCCTGAGTTTACTCAAGTTGTTTGTGTTCCAGGACTTGCTGGACAACATGACTGTGAAGAAAAAGTTTATGCGGGACTTTTTAATGCTAAAACAGTTTGTGTAAAAGAAGGACTTGTTAGAAAAACTCTTTCTGAAGAGTTGAAATTGGATTTTGGTGGAGCCGTTGCTTTGTCTCCATCAGCTACTGAACTTTTCCAAATCAATATCAAGCAAAAGACAATCATGTCAGATGATTTTGAATTGGCCGGTAAAGCTCTAGATGCTGCTTCTCTTTATGAAGTTAAGAAGAGTGCATTTGGAAATACTCTTAAGTTCAAAGCAAAATAATCTGAAAAGAAATTTAATCAATGAAGAAGGCTCACTTTATGTGGGCCTTTTTTTATTCTAGAAATTAAAGCCAATAGATAACGTTGTTCGCTCTTGAGTATAGTTATTGTATCTGGTAGCTGTTCCTGTATAGATATCTAGCTTGACGTATTCCGCTCTAAAAACCAGTGCTTTCTGATAAGCGTAGAGAGGGTAGGCGAGACCTTTTCCGCCACCTAATGGAATGTAAAATACAACACCAATTGTTAATTCATCACCTTCATAATTAACAGTAGTAATAGGTTTTTTGAAATAGAAACTATAGTTTACATCAGTATGATAACCTGTAGGATAGAGAACGATTTCTGGGTACACTTGAGTCGCATTATTAAATTCGAGTGAGTATTGATTCCACGGATCGAGATTTTTTAAATAAAAATATTCAGCAGATATTCGAATTCCTATTCGCTCCCAGAGAAGAGGAAATGTAAATCCAGTTTTTGCAATGTATTCCACCCACTTGTATTGATGTCCATCAGTATCTGAAGTTTGAAGTGAACCATCTGTATACTGTGCCTTGAGTTCCATATCAAACCAAGGGGGAATAAAAAAATACTGCCAGGTAAGTGCGTAACTCAGACCTTTTTGACTTTGTTCTTGTGGGATAACAGATCCGAAATTTCTCGTTTCGACAAACTTGGTGGTTGCGTGACCCACTGTAAATTCGTAGCGTGAACGTGAAGGGAGTTTAGCCGCTTCTAGAGAAGAAGCTAAAAAATATAAGGTCATGAATGTGATAAGCCTGATAGGCTTCCCTGCCCACGTATTCATCTCTGTGATTTTACCATGCCAATGAAAATAATTCTTTTTGGGTAAGATTGCCTCTTTTGGTCAATTGTAAAGAAAAATTTAAATAAAAACAGCTATTTACGGTTAAAAATTGACTAAAGTTGTCGGGTAAACCTTCCGAATAGTTGATTGGGAAAGTTTGCTATTATGAAATACAGTGTAGAGCCAAAAATTTCTGCACTTGTCGGACACTCGAGTCTTAAACAGAACTCCGCTAGGGTGGAGTCTTCTGTTGTTAAGATGTCGTCTGGCAAGCGTATCAACAAAGCCGCGGATGATGCGGCCGGGCTCTCTATCGCCTCCAAACTCAACTCCCAAATCAAATCCATGTCTCAAGCAGTCAGAAACACCAATAACGCCGTGTCTATGGTCCAAGTGGCCGAGGGCGGTCTGTCAGAAGTTCAAGGCATTCTTTCCCGTATGCGTGAACTAACCATCCAAGCAGCCAGTGATACTAACGGAGATACTGAAAGATCGTATCTAGGAAAAGAATTTGAACAAATGAAGGATGAAATCGCGCGTAACGCTGACTCTGTAAGATTCATGAAAAATAAATTTTTTGACGCCTCTATTGAAAAATTAACTATTCAGGCAGGTACCTCGAACTCAGAAAATGATGTGATTGAACTCGATATGAGAGAAATGGTCCAGACTTTGGATGCTCTAGGAATCTTTGATGCCAATCTTAGAACTCATATTTCGTCAGTCGCTTCTATTGATAAGATTGATTACGCCATTAAATCTGTATCTGAATCAAGAGCGGTTCTAGGATCACTTCAGTCAAGACTGCAAACTGCAGCTTCTAATTTGAATAATCAAAAGGTCAACGCTGAATCAGCAAGATCAACCATTGAGGATCTAGATTATGCTCTGGAAGTGGCAACTTATGCCAAGTCTAAAGTCATGGAAAACGCTGCTATTTCAGTCGTCGCTCACGTAAATACCGGTCCAGATGTCTTAGGACTTCTCCTCAAAGACTAGTCGATTTATAATATTCCTATGAGAAAAGATCATAAGAGGGACCTGAAAACGGCCCCTAAAAAACTCCAAATCAAGGTTTGGCCGTTTTTTGCGGTTCTTGTTCTGTTTATGTTTTTTAAGCGCGACAGCCTTAAGGAATTCTTTCCAGGGCTACGATCAGAAGATGTGGCCAAAGCCGCCCTCAAAGAAGACATGAGTATCCGACACCCTATCACTAAGCTTTATTTTGAGACATATAAGTTCGATGGGGCCCAGGAATTTGCTGATGAGTTTTGGAAGAAGTGTGAAGATAATCTAAATAATCAATCTAAGGCCAAAAGATGTGCTGAGTTTGTTAAAAACTTAATTGATCGAGAAGGAAGTAGGCCTGTCATAGCCAAGGCGATAACCGATCATTACTGCCTTGAAAGAAACTTCTCTCCATTTTGCAATGAAGTTTATGCTTACTGGAAGGTGGATGATTCAGATTATTCTCTTCAGATTTTAGAGAGATCTTGTAAAGAGCTTGAAGATAAAGACGGTTGTCAAATTTCTCAAAAAATTATGGATTGAAATCTGCAGTTGCTCCGACTGAATCAGTAACTCGAAGTTTGTCAGCAGTCGCTCTGTAATCAACTTTAACAACTGTTCCAAGACCTGTGACGTTGATTGATCTAATAGGAGCGACGTCTCCTGAAGCATTTGAAGCAAAAACCAAAATCTTGTTTAAATTCGAATCCAACACATAAAGTTCATTCCTTGAAACAGAGACAGCTGCATCAACAGGGGAGATCATTTGAGTGGCACCTCCGGCAAGTGTTCGTTTGATATCAGTTTGGTGCTCTGTCGTTTTCCCATCCACGCAAGCTAATCGATTATAGAATGAAAGTCTGGCTTCGCTAGAGTGAATCACAATCAGTTGATTATTGGCTTCATCAAGAGAAACTGCACTTGCTGAATCGAGATTGGTGGTATTCGTCAATCTTCCTGTCGGAGCGATATTTCCACCTTGATTTACCTTCCAGGAATAGATAGCTTTCGTTTCTCCAATTAGCCCTAGAATCATGTTATTTGTTGTGTCGAGATGAAGGTGATGAATCGTTCCATCAAGTCGAGTCTGATCTCCTGCATGATTGTATTTATGAGTTAGGGTGCCATCAAACCAACGTGTAAAAATGATTCTATCCATACCAAAAATTTCTAGGTTCCCATCTTCGCTGATATCTTTATTTTTAAGTGTGGCATTTGAATTGAAAAGATCGTAGCAATTGGATCCTATCATTGATCCTCCTGAGGGCTGCCCATAAAGTTCAGCTTGGGAGTTACAGGTATCTATTTCTGCTTGAGAAGCAAAAGTTTGACTCGTTAAAATTAAGAAAATGAAGATTCCTTTTTTCATTACTAACCTCATGGAGTAGTCCCTGTACAGGTAAGTGAAGGCGTAGCAGTTGCTGCACCATCAGTCACATCAAAGACACCTGTATGTGGACCAGACGGATTAGATCCACCTTTATATTCTACATCTACGGTACAGCTTGAGCCTGGAGTCAGCGTTCCCGTGCAAAAATCATTTAAAATAGACCATTTTGATCCTACCCCTGAAGATCTAG
>SBGE01000193.1 GCA_006226755.1 Deltaproteobacteria bacterium
AATAGTGCAAAATATTCTCAATCAGATTGAAGCAGAAATTCAGCCCCTTTTCGGACTCGGGAAGGTGGCTGATTATATTCCAGAACTCGCTAAGATAGACTCCAGACAATTTTCTATGTCTGTAAGAACATTAGATGGGGAAGAATACTCTGTGGGAAGTTGTGATCAACAATTTTCTATTCAAAGTATTTCAAAAGTTTTTGTTCTTTCGATGGCGATGGAAATTCTAGGTGACGATCTCTGGGAGAGAGTCGGGCGTGAACCATCTGGAACGGCCTTTAATTCTCTCGTCCAACTTGAAACAGAGGGAGGTAAGCCAAGAAACCCTTTTATCAACGCTGGTGCTTTGGTGACAACTGATGCCATTATCAAAAGTTGTGAAAAAGATAAGAGCAATGCTTACGATGAAATTTTGAATTTTGTTCGAGTCGTCTCAAATAATCCAAACATTAATTTCGACAAGAAAGTAGCGTCTTCTGAAATGGACAATTCAGATCGAAATACAGCTTTGACCTATTTTATGAAGAGCTTTGGGAATATTCAATCTGATCCAAAAGAACTTCTCGATGTCTATTTTCATCATTGTTCACTATCAATGACGACTATGGACCTTGCTAGAGCATTTCAATTCCTGGCCAATAAGGGGGTCAATCCTTTTTCAGGTGATCAAATGATTTCTGAACTCCAGGCCAAGCGAGTCAATTCTCTCATGTTGACTTGTGGGCTTTATGATAATGTTGGTGATTTTGCCTATAGGGTAGGTCTTCCTGCCAAAAGTGGTGTTGGCGGAGGAATCATTGCTGTATTGCCTTCCAAACTTACTGTTTGTGTTTGGTCTCCTGAACTCAACCCATCTGGAAACTCTTTGATTGGAACTCGAGCACTTGAGCTTTTCTCCAACCAAACAGGTCTTTCCATTTTTTAATGCAACAGCACTCTGATCTCACATTAGATCGAAAAGTCGCCAAAACGGCCCTCGTTATATTAGTTACAATGATATTTGGTTTCTTTGCTTTTCTTTATTTTAATTCTAATTATGTTGATCTTGAAAAATTCTCCAAAACGTTTTGTCTGTATGATCGAGATAAGATCATGAATTATAAAGAGAGGATGTTGATAGAAGATTATTGCTCTAAGCTTGAAAAAGAAACAAAGATGAAGCTAACTTTTTTGCTATTGGAGCATAAAAAAGCCGGTGAAAAAGATATTTTGAGTAAGATCCCCCCCGTCATGGAAAATGAAGTTCGTTATATCTATCGAGACTATTCTGAAGAAATGGAATTTATAAGAGGTGCAAAGATTTCACTCAAAGAAGATGAGCATCGACAGGCCGTGGACAATGCCATAAGTGATCTCAAGCTCAAGACAGGTGTAACTGCCCTTCGCTTTCTTTTTGAAAATGCTAAAAGTACTATTCGTTTAACTGAATAATAGTGCGGGTTGCGATATCATCTTTAGATTGAGTAACCTCAATATTGAAATTGCTTCTTTCTAATTGTTCAATCAAAGATTTATGGATTCTATCAGCGTACTCTGTTGGGTGATATAGTTCTATCTGACTTCTTGGGCGCATCACCCTTAAAATTTCACTTATCGCTAAATCATTGAGAGGTGCACTTTCAACGGTGAGTTTGTGAACAGAACCATCGGGGAGAGGAAGTTCATCTGAACGTCCATAGACCCAGTTCGGAATGAGTCGGCCAGCTTCGCCGGTTGTAGAAGTGTATTTTCCCGGATTGATGTTAAGAGCATCTTCGTAACGTCCTTCGCCTCCTACATCGATATGAACGGGAAGATTTCTTTCCAATCTCTTCGTAATATATTCTTGTGCTTTTCTAATTGCGACTTGTGAATCATTGGCAATAAGATCAAGAGCTTCAAAGCATGTCGTGGTATCAGTGTTCGCAAAAGAACGTGTAAATTCCTTGGAATTTTTCCCGGGTAATGAAGAGCACGCTGAAAGAGCGATAAGTAAGAGAATGAATACAAGATTCTTCATGTCACCTTTTCGGACAAATAACTTAAATTATTGAGTTCCAAAGGGGGAGAGTTAGAAAACTCAGGAATATACCTATTCCAACCATTCCAGCCGCAAGATCCTCATCAAGGCCAGCGTCGATGGCGACGGCTCCGGCGGTAATCATAGGAGGCATTCCTGACTCTAAAATACTGACTTTCGCAGCTTCAGAGTCGAGTCCTAAAATTTTGAATCCTAGGTAAATCACAAGGGGAGAAAGTACGAGTTTGGTAATGAGTCCGGCACTTAAGTGAATATAGCTGGCCTTTGGTAGTCTGACTTTTAATTGAAATCCAACTGCGATCATGGCCATTGGAACGAGTGTGCCACCAACAAGCGAGAGAGCTTTTTCAAAACCAGGAGACCATGTAATGAATCTAGAGATTATGAAAGCGGATATCATGGCAATAAAAGGAGGGAAAAGAATAGCTTTCTTTGCCACACTTAATATCGTAGGTTTTTCTCCTCCAGAGAAGAGGCTGACAATAAGAACACCATATACCGCAAGTCCAAAGAATGAACCTAGCTGATCATATACGACGGCATAGATTACACTTTCACTTCCGCGTAGTGCTTCAATCATGGGAATCCCCAGAAAACTTGTGTTTCCAAGCGGAACAAGTAGAAGTAGTGCACCGATAGTTTTTCTCTCTACAGAGCAGGCCTTGCAGATGAAATAAATCAGAAGGGCAGCCACAATGATGATAAACCATGGAGTCAGAGCAGGAATCAGAACTGAAGAATCAAATGGTAATTTCGGAATTTGTTTAAAGATGACGGCCGGCAAGGCTACCCAGATCACCATTTTATTGAGAACAACGGAAGTATTGCTCGGGAATTCCTTTACTCTTTTTAAAAGAATTCCCACTACAAGTAGAGCTATGATGAGAACAAAATTAGGGTTCATTTAAATTCAAAATCCAGATTGATCTCAGAGTTATTGTCATCGACAACAATTTCTTTCTCAAGTTTTCCAAAGACTTCATGCCAGGCCTCAACAGTATAGGTTCCGGCTGGAAGATTTTTTATATCAAAGGAGCCATTGGCATCTGAGACATCATAGAATGGATGATCAAATACTCCGATAAAAGCACTCATCCAAGGATGGAGTGAACATTTGGCAGAAATAGAAAACTCAGGCTGGTCAAAAACTTTAACGAAACTTGAGTTTTGCTCAGGCATGGCCGTATTGAATTTTTTGTTATTCTTGGCAAAAGTTTTTACGTTGTGAAAGATTGGGTCACTGTTTTTGAAACGTACTTTTTGACCAACTCTTGCAGCTGCAACTCGAGGGATATAGATACATCCAATTTGATCGAGTACGACTTCTTCAGAAGGGACAGTTCGATCAAATTCTTTTCCATCGAGACCTTTACTGATTCTAATTAATACATTTTCAAGTTTGTCTCCAACTAGACGAACATTATCAAGCACAGGCTCGCCTTTATGGCCCTTCATACAAGCGCCAGGA
The DNA here is from genome assembly GCA_006226755.1 of Deltaproteobacteria bacterium. Taxonomy (GTDB): domain Bacteria; phylum Bdellovibrionota; class Bacteriovoracia; order Bacteriovoracales; family Bacteriovoracaceae; genus M0603. The sequence continues at coordinate 3,489 of SBGE01000193.1, forward strand.
AGTCTGAGCTTTTTTGGAGTAGGTGCTGTTCCTGAAAAAGTAATGATCCCAGAAATATTTCCTTTCACATTGCTATTCCTATTTTCTGCTTTTGCGGCTTGTGATTGAGTCTCGTTGATGACCGGTGGATCTTTTGGCTCAGGAGCTTTTGTGAATTCTTTCACTTTTTCAGCAGCGGCTTTATGAGCAGGGGTTGGATTGAGGTCATCATAGCTCTCCATTTCCAATGTCATATTGAATAGAGCAAAGAAGCAAGCGAAGGCCGGTACGAGAAAAAATCTGGCCTTCGCTGGAAGACTTTCTCTCATGATAAAGTATTGTCTGACGACTGCGCCCGCAATACAGATTAAAATTAAGATCAACCAATTTTTGTCATGACCGTAAGTCGAAGGGAAGTGGTTGGAGATCATGATAAAAATAACAGGCAAAGTGAAGTAGGTATTGTGTGTACTTCTGAATTTGGCGTTTACTCCCCATTCTTGATTCACTTCCTCTCCACGTTCAGAAGCATCAATCATTTTTTGTTGCCTTGGAAGAATTCTCATCCATACGTTACCAACCATCCACGTACCCATGATACCCGCCATGTGGATATAAGCAGCTCTGCCTGATAGTGTATGAGTTAGAATCCAAGTCAGCGCGAAGAACATGATCAGCGTGATGAAGTGGCCTAGGTAACCTTTTTGTGCAAATTTTCTCTCCCATAAAAAGTCATAGAGAAACCAAGAACCAAAAATACAACCTAGTGAAAGAGCAACAGCACCACCATAGGTGATGTCAGAAACATTTTCATCAAGAAGAAAAGTTCCGCCGCCAGTATAGAAAATAAGACCTAGAAGAAGCATACCCGAAACCCAAGTGGAGAAGGCTTCCCATTTAAACCAGTGTACGTCTTTTGGAACTTTGGTTGGCCCAATAAGAAGTTTATCGACTTTGTAAAAGCCGCCACCGTGAACCATCCAAAGTTCACCAACATGGCCAGGATGTTTATTTTCTGGATTTTTAACAAGACTACGATCGAGCCACATAAAGTAGATGGATTCACCTATCCAGGAAATCCCTGCAACGATGTGAACCCAACGGACGAGTAAAAGCGTCCACTCAAACAAGTTTTGACTCATGGCTATACCTCTTTATTCGTATAGACCAATTCTTGTTTATCTAATGCGCTTTGGCAAGTTACGGAGCTACAATCTGATATGTAAACCTTTAGGATTACAGAATGCATAAAGCCCATGTTTCGAAAGGGTCGACCCCAATCCTGAGCGTCCTCTTCCTGACCATGGCAGATAACCTGAAACGCGATCACAACAATTGAGATAACCAGTTCCAGAATGAATCTGAGAGAGGATTTCTTCTCCACGTTCTTCATCAGCACAATATACAGATGAAGTCAGACCAAAATCTGTATCGTTCATAAGTTCAATGGCCTCTTCGTCAGACTCTACTCTCATCACACCAATCACGGGACCAAATGTTTCTTCAATCATGACATCCATCTCGTGATCGACGTTGATTAAGAGCGTCGGCTCAAAAAAGTTACCTTTTCCTTCAATGATCTTTCCACCAAGAAGTACTTTTGCCCCTTTGGCCTTGGCATCTTCAATTTGTGCCTTCATGTAATCAAGATGAGATCTTCTGGTGATGGCTCCACACATTGTAGACTCATCCATTGGGTTTCCAACTTTCCAAGCACTCATTTTCTTTTTGAGTTGAGTAATGAATTCATCAAAAATGTCATCGTGAACATAGACTCTCTCTACAGAACAGCAGCTCTGCCCATTGTTATAGAGAACTCCTTCGGCTACAGCATCAGCCACAGCTTCAATGTCTGAGATATCTTCGGTAACGTAGAGTGGATCTTTTCCTCCCAATTCCAGTCCAACTGGAACTAGTTTCCCGGCTACTGCCTCAGCGATTTTTTTCCCTGTTGGATATGAGCCAGTAAAGAAATAACCATCGAGTGGGAGAGCGGTTAAAAGAGCTCCCACTGAACCATCCCCGTAAACCGGAACGAAAATATCTTCAGGAATTCCAGCTTCATGGAGAAGGCGTGTGATATGTCGACCCGTCAACATGGAAAACTCGGAAGGTTTATACATGACAGCGTTCCCGCAAATCAAAGCAGGGACAAAAATATTGATGCCTACCAAGTAGGGATAGTTCCATGCTGAAATATTGGCGATCACTCCTAGGGGATCGTAGGCCAAAAACTCTTCCGTGTTTCCATCTTCATTTACTTTTTCGGCACTCAGGTACTCTTCACTTTTTTCTAGAAAGAATTTAAGTTTGTTGATTCCACCGAGTACTTCATTTTTAGATTGCTGTAATGGTTTTCCAGTTTCTTTTGTAAGATCCAGAGCAAGAGTATCCAGATCTCTTTTCATGAGCTCTCTAAACTTGGCGATGTATTCAACTCGTTCTGAGACCATGAGAGCTCCCCATTCTGGTTGAGCAGCTCTGGCCTCTTGATATTTCTCTTCAATTGTCTGAGGAGTATCTGTTACAAACTTTTCAATGACTTCACCAGTCGCGGGATTGATTACATCCATTTCAACCTCTTCTATTCTTTACAGCATTCAAAAAATCTTCATAGAGAGGAGTCGGATCTTCGACTTTCTCTCCGAGAGTTGGAGAAAACTCCGGGTGCCATTGAACGGCCAAGACATATTTTCTCTTCATATCTTTATAAGTAAAAGCTTCAATCAGATTATCATCAGGACAACGGGCCTCTTCAATCAAATCATTTCCGAGAACCTTTACCCCTTGATGGTGAACGGTATTGACTTCAATTTTGGATTTGTTTTGATATAGGCCAGAAATATATCCACCTGTTGTTAAATCTACCGAATGGTGGATTCGATCATAGGTCTCAGCATTTCTGTGCTCCATTGAGGTCTTGGTCTCTGTCGCCAGGTCTTGATAAAGCTTGCCTCCAAAATAGGCATTGAGTAATTGGAAACCCCGACAAATTCCAAACATGGGTTTGTCATTTTTGAACGCCCAGTCGGCGATCATGATTTCATAATCATCTCTATGTTTATCACCAGGCCATCTTTCTTTATTCAGAAAGTCGTCCCCATATGTTTCTGGAGAAAGATCAACTCCACCTTGGAAAACAATACCATCAAGCTCTTCCAAAATTGGGATCAATTGTTCTTTAGGAAGGTCCGGTATAAGGACTGGCATGATTCCATCACGAGCAATGTAGCGAACCATATCATTTTCCATGTAGGTCA
>SBGE01000252.1 GCA_006226755.1 Deltaproteobacteria bacterium
ATCAAGAAAGAGATGTAACCAAAAGAATGAATCAGTTTATTTTTAGAACAATCTTTTTTCTAGGTCTAAGATTATCTGTTTTTGTCGGCTTCTTTCATTCAGAAGTCGGTCCCATTTTTGGTGTCTTTAAGGATACAGTTCTATAGCTCTTAATCCATTGAAGGAATACAGCCAAAACGCTTATCTGGAGGTCTCACAGTTGTGATCAGACCACTGGATGCTCCATTGGAATTGATGTCTTCTGGAGCTCTTACGGTATAGATTTTCTGTGTAGATTTTTGAACATAAGGATCGTTCACATCTGGTGGCCAGTAGTACATGATGGTCTTCTGGCTGGAAGTGATATCGTCAGGAACAAAATGTTGTCCATTTTCAAAGTAGAACCAGATCTTTCTTAGAAGTCCCTCACGGATCAACATGAGCTTGTTTCCACCTTCTTGTTGATCAGATGCTTCTGGTTGTTTAACAGACAGATAAATACCTTCTGTATCAACACCGACAACTTCTTTCATGATTTTAAATGTAGGGTCATTTCCATTGTACTGCTCTTGCTTAGGACAGAAACCACGCCCTGTTTGGGAGTCAATCCAAGGCTGCATATAGAATCCAACGTTTGGAGGAGTCCCTGTACCACCTTCAGTAGCTGGTCTATTTGGCCATGTGAAGAGTCCAAAGATGTTAATGGTTCTAGTGACACCAAAGTCTTCGGCCAGACGATCTTGAATCATCTGATTGATGTCTGGACGGCTATCACCGTTTTGATCTGCAAATCTGATATCTGACTGATCCCACATCGCCATATGTTGTGGAAGAAGTTCAAGTCTTGGGAACAGAGGAGAGTCATCCTTTCCAAATTGTGGATCATGACAAAGAATGAAGTGGGCCCCTGGAGACATCGGAGGTGGAGCATTATTACTTGCAAAATAATAGAACTCTCTGGTTCCGCAATTGAATAGCTCATCATTTCCAGAGAGCTCTCCACACTGAGTACCATTTTGAAGAGAACCAGTTCTATTTAAGCAAGTATATTGAGACACCGGCATAATCTTAAGCGGAGTTGAAGTATCACTTCCATCATCTTGAGGAGGGTCAACTCGACGAATCTGAAATTCATTCGAGACAGCGCCTGAACCAGTTTCCTTGATTTTTGCCACATAGGTTTTATTTTTTGCAAGTGAAGTGAGGTTCGCTTGAAAAGAATTTGAATTGGCAAAAGTTGTGATATCGATCGTTGCTGTGCTCAGCCCATCAAAAACTTCGATGATACAGTTTGGAGCAGGTTGAACTGTTCCAACAAGCTCAACAGTACACCAATTGTGAAGGTTTCCTAGTTCAGCATTAATTTGGATATCTGGACCGAGATCAACTGAACCAAAAAGTGTTGGAGAGTTCAGAGTTGACTTCGAAGCACAGAAAGACTCACAGTTGTTGATGATGTCTGCTTTACCTTGAAGGCATGAGCAGAAATCACGTTTGATATAAACTTGTCCTGTAGGTCTGACGACTTTGTCTTTGATACAGACGCCTTGTGCACTGTCGATAATGTTGTTAAGAAAAGATACTGTTGCATCATCAATTTCACCATTTGTTTTGGCGCTATTGATATCATCTTTCAATGTTTGAATTTCATCGCTATCGCCTTGGTGATAACCATTAGCACAGCCTACGTCACAAACAGTAGTATCTCCATTTGCAACAGCGTCTTCTGTTGTTAAGAATTCACAAAACTCAGAAGTTGCTCCACTAGATTTTGAAAAGTCTTTGATTCGCGGTAGACCCTTACGACCAGACTCACCACCAATACAGGAGGCCAAGAGTCCGAGGACGATAAGAATGAATGTTTTTTGCAGGGTCAGTTTTTTCACTTCAAATTATCTCTTTAGTTCTTTTCGACAATTTCAGTCTGCTTCTTTAAGAAAATCATGTCCTTAATCGTTATTTTAACGCGGCCAGTAGGTGGTTTTAAGCCTTTTGACTAGACTCCAATAAAGCTGAATAATCTTGGGAACTTACGAAAATAGGGTGTTTTTCTTTATTTTCAAAATTGCCAACAATCCGTGCTGAAAATGTCCCTAAATGTCAGTAAATTTATCTAGCTAAATACTTGATTTTGCATGAGACACAAAACTACACTTAAATAAGAAAACTTAAGCTAAAGATTCTCGGAACTTAGCCCGATAGGGTAGTCACAACTTAGTAAAAAGACGACCTCAATATAAGGAGAGAGAGATGACTAAAGCAGATTTGATTGCTGCCATCGAGAAGCAGGCCAACATCACACACAAGCAGGCCGAAGCTGTCGTAAACATTGCCTTTGATGCAATGATTAAGTCTTTGTACGACGACGAAAGAATTGAGATCAGAGGATTTGGATCTTTCGCTAACAGAAATTACAAAGCTTACGAGGGTAGAAATCCTAAAACAGGTAAGATCGTCAAAGTTCCACCTAAGAAAGTTCCTTTCTTCAAAGTAGGAAAAGAGCTTAAGGAACATGTTGACGCTGGCAAAGACAAATACGTTATTCGTGAAGCTTAATCACGAATAATTACAGGGGCTTGTATTGACAAGCTCCTATGGATCGTTCATTATGGGTGTCTTCGAGGAGACGTGCCAGAGCGGTCCAATGGAACGGTTTGCAAAACCGTAAAGCCGGCGGTTCAAATCCGCCCGTCTCCTCCATTCAAAAAAAATAACAGGCCCGGTAGTTTTCTACTGGGCTTTTTTTTGTTCATCTTTTTCTGAATTGTAGAGAGTGCATTTGTCCGAGAAAATATCAACCAAAGATTTATTTAAAATATGGGGCCATGTAGCCGCTCATAGTTTTGGTGGTCCGGCTGGACAAATCGCCGTCATCCATAAGCTCGTTGTTGAAGATAAAAAATTAGTATCAGAAGAAAGGTTTCTCCATGCACTAAATTTCTGTATGCTCCTTCCAGGACCTGAGGCCCAGCAACTTGCTACTTATATGGGTTGGATCATGAGCAAGTGGAAAGGGGGGCTGATTGCAGGTGGATTATTTGTTCTCCCTGGCTTTCTTTCGATTCTTCTACTTTCATATCTCTATGTTTTGTTTGGAGATGTCGCGCTCGTTCAGGGATTGTTCTATGGAGTAAAACCTGGAATCATTGCTATTGTTTTGGCAGCCCTTCATCGTATCTCTCAAAAGTCCTTGAAAAATTCTTTCTATTGGACATTAGCATTTTTGGCCTTTATCGCTTTGTTTTTTTTGAATCTTCCTTTTCCATTGGTCGTTGTCGGTTCAGGTTTAATTGGAGTGTTATGGGGGAAGTTTATTGCTCACCATGAACTCACTCATGAAGTCAAAGATGTGAGTGCTCCTCCCATTTGGACAACACTTAAAACTCTTTTTATATGGATTCTTGTTTGGTTGTTTCCAATTGCCTTAACTATTTTTCTTCTTGGGACTGAGAACACCCTCCATACGCTCAATCTTTTTTTCAGTAAAATGTCTTTGGTTACTTTTGGTGGAGCATATGCAGCGTTAAGTTATGTCGCACAACAGGGAGTTGAAGTATTCGGCTGGCTTAAGCCTGGAGAGATGCTCGACGGACTTGCGCTTGCTGAAACCACACCTGGGCCTTTGATTCAAGTTGTTCAGTATGTTGGATTCATGGGCGCCTATCGTTTTCCTGGTAATTTTGACCCCTTGCTTAGTGCTTTTATAGGTTCAGTTTTAACGACATGGATGACTTTTGCTCCTTGTTTTCTATTTATCTTCACTCTCGCTCCTTATGTAGAATTTATTAGAGGACAGAAGATTTTTACTGACGCACTTTCTGCTATCACGTCATCTATAGTTGGAGTAATTTTGAATTTGTCTCTTTGGTTTGTCTTACAAGCTCTTTTTGTAAATTCTGAAAAAGTACATTTTGGTATCTTGGATTTCAGTTATCCAGTTCCTCAGTCCTTGGATTATTCTGCTTTAGGTATCTGTATTGTTGCTCTAATCATGCAGTTCAAGTTCAAAAGAGGACTATTTACTATTTTAGGAACTTGTATAGTTCTAGGGATATTTTCGAAAATGATGATGGCATAAAAGCCGCCTCATGACTGAGGCGACTGTTTTGGATTTGATATCAGTTAAAAAAATTCCAGATTCTATCTCCAATGGAATTACTGTTTTTTAGACATTCTTTAGAAATATTTCTGGCACTAATTCGATCAAGTTTCATTAGATTTTTAACACAGGCTTCTTGTTCTTTTGTTTCAAGTTTTGCAAGCGTTGAAATGATCTCTACTGAAGGTGTTCCAAAATAACTACCATCGTCGCTTGTGTCTCCGCTGTACATACGTAGTGCTTCGAGTGAATGTTCATTTTTGAACTTAGCACATTCTCCAATAGAGTAGACTTTAATTGTATTGTAGTTTGTGATTAATTCTACACATTCAAATTGAGTAACATTTTGAATCTTATTGCAGTTTTCAACCACTGTTTCATCGATTTGAAAACGATCATCTATTAACTCAAGACAAGCAGATGAAGCAGCGATTAAACCTTTCTTAAGATTAAGACCTTGTGCAGATTTTACTCCAGGAAATTTTTTGCAAATAGCGTCTGTCTTTACTACACATTGCATTTTGTCTTCATTTGAATCAAGAACATTACAGTTTGCATCACTATGTGAGAGTGTACTTTCTAAGTGTCCATTAGAACAAATTTGATTGAGTTCCTTCTCTCCAATTTCTTTAGCTTGTTTTGAGGCCTTGATTTTTGCTCTGGTTTGCGCCAGTATTCCACCTGTTTTAGCAGAAGAAGTGGCTTCTATTTTTATTTGTATCAAACCATCCTGAAATTTTGTTGTTTCAAGAATCTTGGTTGAATCTTGGGCGTAAAGAGGAGTGCTCACAAGCACAGCAAGGGCTAATAGTTTTCGCATAATGACTCCATTTAAAATTTCGATCATTTTAGATTAGCCTAGGTCTTTTTTGTGTGTTTTTGAAAAGGTTTCAAGGGCCGTCAATAAATTAGTCAGGACTCTGTTTTTTCAATGCTTTGAGTAACGGAAGTGCTACACTCAACTCATGACAAGGCAGTCTAGTGGACATTTATTCATCATATCAGGAGTTTTTTGTGTAGGAGTCATTGCAGCTCTTACAAAAAAAGCTCTACTTGATTTAACACCAATCTGGTTTGTTACCTGGTTGTACGCTCTCTCTGTTCCCCTTAGTTTCCCTTTTGGGCAAAAGCTCTTTCTTCCAAGAAAAGGCAAAGATGCACTCTTTTTCACAATTCATGTTCTGGGTATTGCCCTAGGTTGGTTTTGTGCCGCTAATGGACTTAAAGTACTTGATGCCGCCACAGCTACTTTTATTGGAAGAGTAGAATTTCCGATCTTGATGATTATCAGTATGTTTTTCTTGAAAGAGAAACTTGGGAAACTGATATGGCCATGTATCGCTCTTAGTCTCGCAGGTATCACCATGCTGACGGAGAAAGGAGTTATTCATGATCTACTCAAATTAGAAGAAGGGCGAAACTTAGCGGTGTTTATGATGGTTTTAGGAGCAATAGGCTTTGCTTGTGGGGAAATGGGGACTAAAGTTCTCGCAAGAAAGTACAAGGCTAGGGCCTTCACTTTTATGCGCAATATTCTCTTATTACCCCTGTTGTTGGTCGTAGCTTTTGCCGTTGATGGCTGGAAAGAACCAACTGCGATATCGCTTTTTTACACAGGACTATGCGGACTGGCGGGTCCTGTTTTGGCAAGAATCTTCTATATGGAAGGACTAAAAAGAATCCCTTTGGGACATGCCACAGTACTTACTCAGCTTGAACCAGTCATGACTTTGGCCTTTGTCTTTATTCTAGGAATGGAGCTACCAGATAAAAAAGAATATTTAGGATGTTTTTTGATTTTTTCTAGTTCGATGCTCTTAGTCACAGGACATTGGATTGGAAATCGACAAAAAATGCAATAGAAGCAGATACTTGAGTAAACTAGTCCATTTGAACCATTTCCATTGTTCAGATCATTTCAATTCCTTTAAAATTTTTTTAAGGAATCTTCAACCAAGTGAAATTTATGAAAATAACCTGGGACGAACTCAAAACCAAGCTCGATGAAAATACCTATGAACTGGTCAAAGATGTTTTTGAAACTGAAGGCCATCAATCTGTCTTTCATGACCTTGGTGAACATTTTTATTTTATCACTAGGTTTTTAAAGATTGAGAAACAAGAACTTTCCATGTCTTCTGTAGGATACTTCTATTTTCAAAAGAAGCTATTTCTTTATCAAAAAGAATCGGGTTCATTTGTGCACTTCACAGAAGATCTGGTGAAATTTTTCGATGTTCTTGAAGAAATTTATGATTCCAATCAGACCATTCTCAATTTCTATATCGGTGAAATTGATAAGCAAGAAGATGTCCTATATGAAAGAAGTGCTTCTGCTGCCTTTATGGATAACTGGTTTGATCTCAAAAAAGATATCTCCAGAATCGATCGATATTTTGGCAGACAACTTATTGCATACAAAGACATGGTAAAATGGATGCATAAACATAAAAGCGGATTTGAAGCTTATGCACTTTCCTTTGTTCATGATATTCAGTTCAGTTTAAGTAACGCTCAAGGTGGTTTAACCAGATTGGACAACCTCCATCACTATTACAGTTCTATTAAAAATGACAAACTTAATAGAAATATCTATTTGCTAACGATCTTGTCGGGAGTTTTTCTG
>SBGE01000116.1 GCA_006226755.1 Deltaproteobacteria bacterium
ATGAAAAGTTTCATAATGAAGCTGAGGAATACGACCAGATTTTATCGGCCATCGAAAAGGAGCTTATCCTTTCCGATGATAACATCACAAGGTAACCGTGCAATTCGAAGGCTTTACTGAACATAAATACAAGACACCTGAGGGATTATCCCTAAATTACGGTATAAACTTCAATCCAGATTCACCAAAAGATGCTCCTTATATAATACTTAATTACGGTCTTGTTTGTAATATTGCCCATTATCAGCATCAAATTCCTTTTTTCTCAAATCTTGGTTTTAATATCGTTTATCACGATTATCGTTTTCACTTTGAAAGTGATCGTACAGACAGCATCAATGACCTAACATTTGAAAACATTTCTAAAGATATGAATGCTCTCTTAGGCCATCTTAAAGTTCCAAATGCTTTTCATGTAGGCCACAGCATGGGTGTAAATACTACTCTTCAATTTGCCTTTGATTATCCAGAGCAAGTAAGAGGCATGATTCTTATTTCGGGTACAGTTTTACCACCCCAAGATATTCTTTTTGATTCTAACTGGATGGAAATACTTCAACCTATTCTTGAAGTACTTCTAGAAAAGTATCCCACACTCTATACAAACATTTGGAAAACTGGATACCTAAACCCCTTGGCAAAACATCTCGTTCACAAAGGTGGCTTCAACACGACTCGAGTACCGAAACAATTTATCGAGTATTATTTGAAGAAAATTGGAGAACTTGGACCAGATGTTTTTTTTCAACTCCTAAAGGAAATGAAAAACCATCGCATTATTTCGCGGTTAGAAAGAATAAAAAATCCAGCGCTCGTAATGGGTGGTGATAAGGACCAGGTTATTCCCAACTTTTTACAGCATATTCTCAATGAATCACTTCCGAACTCACGACTCTATATCATTAAGGATGGTAGCCACGTCCCTCAAGTCGACTTTCATGACTCAGTAAATGAAAGGATGAATATTTTTATTGATAATCAGCTTTAAAGGTTTAAATGCTTAATAAGAGGGGTGAACAATCTCTTTTGAGCTGTCTGAATTTGTTGTTTCTTATACTCGCCATGAGAAGCTTCCCCCTCGGTATTTACTTGGTGCGCTTCTTTATCAACGATTTGAACCTCGTACGGATAAAAGAACCTCACATCTCTAGCAATGTGAGAATAATCCATGGATAAGATTTTTTTGGAAATTTCCGCCTCTTTCTGCTCTTTAGCAGATTTTCGAAGTTCAATAAACTCCTGCAAGAAGGGGTTCTTGTATTTTATTAAATGGCGACAGGTAAATTGAATTGCCTGATAGGCGGAAAGGCTATGAGTATTCCTCTCATCATCGTACTTTTCTCTAAAACGACATTCTGAAGTTTCTCGCTCTATCGTCTCAATAAATTTTTCCTCAGATAAATCATTTCTTAGAGCGTATTTAATTAGATTTGCATGACGCTTTTTAAAGGCTTCGAGATCAATGAGAGAGTTGGTCGAGCGACTAGGCTTGATGTTATGAGGAATCACAACATAATTTTCGATAAGAAACTTAATTACTCTCAAAGAATCAAATCTATTTTCAGTGACAATCCTGACGCCAACCCTATCAAAAAGCTCTTCCGCAACGTTTTCTGCTTTATGGAGTAATTTAATAATTACTGAGTCACGAGTTTTTTTTGATTTTGTTTCAAATTCAACTAATTGAACTCTTCTGTCTGATTTTTTTGTAACAGCAAAATAAAGTTTATCCCCTTCGCGGAATAAATATTTATAAAAGCGATCAAAAATTTGAGTTTGAATTTCAGTGAAATAACTCGACCTCAAGTCTTTATCGACATGGAGGATAGTGTGCATGACCTTTAAAATAATTTCGGCCCAAAGAGTGTCTTCCCTTTCTAGGCCTTCCCTATTTCCAGTGGCCATCAAGAATAAGTCACTAATATCAGTAATCATGAAAATACTATTCGGTATTTTGGCGTTAACCCCGTCTGGATTACCCTCTTTTAAAAAGTATCTTCTGATAAACTGCAGGGCCTCTTGAAAGTTTCCAAAGAGCTCAGCTCTTGCAACCGGATCATTAGCATCCAGACCATATCCAACAAGAAACTTTTGAACCATTTCATCATCAGACATAGGTCCAATGAAAAATTTAGAATCCAAAGCAGACTTACCGCCAATAACCACATCGAGAGATTCCCAATCGAAGAGATATTTAGATAAATAGCTTGGTCTTTCCATAATTATTCAATAACCTTATCAAGAGTTCACGCATTATAGCTGGGGTCTATGAAAGAGAAAAACGCACCTAGTCTTTCTTATCCAGAGGTAGTTTTCCTCTCCTTCTTTGGTGTTGGATTTTTGCCCAAAGCACCAGGAACATGGGGAAGTCTGGCCATATGCCCCATTCTTTACCTTCTTGGTTATTTTAAAGCTCCATTCTTTGTTTTTATCCCCTTTCTAGTCATGGCCACTGCTATTACCTGCTATATAGCAGACCTAACCCAAAAGAAATTTGACCTTCATGACCCAGGTTGGATTGTAATGGATGAGGTACTAGGCATGTGGACTGCCTGGATTTTCACCTTAGGTGGTGACCAATCTCTTATTTCTCTTGTCATTATTTTCGCGCTTTTTAGATTCTTTGATATCGTTAAAATTTGGCCGGCTTCCTATTTTGATACCAAGGTTACCCATGGAGCTGGTACAATTCTGGATGACATCGTTAGTGGAATCTACGCTGGGCTCTGCTATTTAGGCCTTCACTACCTCCTTCCTTCAATTACGTAATTTTCTTGCTTGACTTGCGCATAACTTACGCACACAATAGACTTAAGTTACGCAAAATACTGTTAATTTTTAAGAAAGCGGTGAATTTTTTCTTAATAATTACAGGGCGTTAAGGGTGTGGATGGGAATCCCTCTTCGCACTGACAAGTGAGTAATTGAAAGGTGCCAAGCCGAAAATGTGATGTTAAATTTGATGAGCACACAACAACAGCATAAGCACTTTTTAAGTTAGGATAACTTAAACTTTAGGAGACATTAATGGCCGTTTCAAAAACAATCCCTACCGGTGATGCGAACAAGAAGAAAGCATTAGACCTAGCCCTTTCAACAATTGAAAAACAATTTGGAAAAGGTGCCATCATGAAACTTGATGGCAGTTCAAAACAAGAAAAACTTCCAGAAATCCCAACAGGTTGTCTCAGTTTAGACCTCGCTCTTGGTATTGGTGGTATTCCAAAAGGACGTATCATCGAGATTTATGGGCCGGAGTCATCTGGTAAAACAACATTAACACTTCACATCGCTGCTGAAGCACAAAAACAAGGTGGAACTGTTGCCTTTGTCGATGCTGAACATGCACTTGATACAGGTTATGCTTCAAAGCTAGGTGTTGATATCCCTAATACACTTATCTCACAACCGGACTCTGGAGAGCAGGCTCTTGAAATTACCGATATGCTCGTGCGCTCAGGCGCTGTTGACCTTCTCATCGTTGACTCTGTTGCAGCTCTTACTCCAAGAGCAGAACTAGAAGGCGACATGGGTGATAGCCATATGGGTCTTCAAGCCCGTCTTATGTCACAGGCGTTAAGAAAACTCACAGGAAGTATTTCTCGTTCTAACTGCACAGTTATCTTCATTAACCAACTTAGAATGAAGATTGGTGTTATGTTTGGAAACCCTGAAACAACAACTGGTGGTAACGCACTTAAGTTTTATAGCTCTGTTAGACTCGATATTCGTCGCACAGGGGCCATCAAAGATGGTGAGAACGTTGTAGGTAACAGAACTAAAATTAAAGTTGTTAAAAATAAAGTAGCACCTCCCTTCAAAACTGTTGAATTTGATATTATGTACGGTGAAGGCATTTCAAAAACAGGTGATATTCTAGATCTAGCTGTTGCCAACGGAATCGTTGAAAAAGCTGGTGCTTGGTTCTCCTACGACAATGCTAAAATTGGTCAGGGACGTGAAAACTCCAAAACATTCTTGGCTGAAAACCCAGACATCATGGAAGAAATCAAATCCAAAGTTCTCGCTAAGTATGGCCTTGCCCAAGGCTCTACAACAGCCCATGCAGATGTGGATCTCGCCACAGGTGAAATCACAGAAGAAGATGATGATTTGACAGCAGAAAAGAAAAAAACTGCGAAGAAAAAGAAGACAATCCAGTAAAGATTAGCAATTGAAGCCGCCTACGGGCGGCTTTTTACTTTATGGAACAAGACCAAGAAAAATTACCCAAAGATCCCTTCAAGAGTTGCTACAACTGCGCTCTTTATTACCTTGCCCGTAGGGACTACTCCCGTGCCAAACTTAAGAAAAAATTAAATGAACGAGGCCATGAACGAGAAATTGCCGAAAGAGTTCTCGATCTTCTCACTGAGCAAAACTATCTTCGTGAAGATCTCTACATTGAAGCTCGCATCAAAGGCTTCGTACGTAAGGGACATTCTTTTTACGCCATTGGCCAAAAGCTTGCCGCAGAAGGTTGCGCTGCAAAACTTGAAGAAATTCAACAAGTTGCCGAACAAATGGGTCAAGATGAAGACAACGTATTATGGGATCTTATTGAGAAAAAAGTACGAATAGATTACGACTTTGTTAGTAACAAGCAAAAGTTACGAGAACGAACCCTTCGCTATGTTATTAGTCGTGGTCACAGCATCAGCAAGGCCTCTCAATTTTACGAAAAAATTATTCAAGAATTTGAAGAAGACAACCTCTCGTAAATTCAATTAAAGCGTCGCCTGTGCTATCTTTTGAGCCTAAATAAAGGGATCGTTACCTGTGAGTTAGGCAAATGAAAGTACAAGAAATCCGCGATAAATTTTCTAAATATTTTGAGAGTAAGGGCCATGAAAAGGTTCCTAGCTCCCCCCTCGTTCCGTTGAATGATGACACACTATTATTCGCCAATGCCGGGATGAACCAATTTAAAGATTACTTCACAGGGAAAGCAACACCAGATTTCAAAAGGGCCGTTACTATTCAAAAAGTAGTTCGTGCGGGTGGAAAACATAATGACCTTGAAAATGTTGGTCTCACGGCGAGACACCATACATTTTTCGAAATGTTAGGAAACTTCTCCTTTGGAGATTATTTTAAAAAAGAGGCCATAGAAATGGCATGGGAGTTCCTTACTGTAGAGCTTAAACTTCCTAAGGACCGCCTATATGTAACTGTTCATAATAGCGATGATGAGGCTTTTGAAATTTGGGAAAAAGGCATTGGTCTTTCTAAAGATCGAATTTTCAGAAAAGGCGATAAAGATAACTTTTGGGAAATGGGTGACATTGGGCCTTGTGGTCCTTGTAGTGAAATTTTTTATGACCATGGAGAAGAACACACCACTCCTAATTTTAAACCAGGTCCTGGGCAAGACCTGCTAGATGATGAACTTCGTTATGTAGAAGTATGGAATCTAGTTTTCATGCAATATGAAAAAGATGGAAAAGGTGGTCAGAAAAAGCTTCCAAATCCCTCAATTGATACCGGAATGGGCTTAGAAAGGATTGCCTCAGTCCTTCAAGGTAAATACTGGAATTATGATACCGATGCATTCACTCCCATCATCAAAGAACTAGAGAAAATCTCTGGCAAAAGCTACGCTGATGCCAAATATCAAACGGCCATGAGAGTTGCAGCCGATCATATCCGTAGCTGTACTATGCTCATCACTGACGGCGTTATTCCCTCAAATGAAGGACGTGGCTACGTTTTAAGAAGAATTATTCGCCGAGCAATTCGCCATCTTAGAGAACTAGACGTCCCACAAGGCACCTTTGCAAGCCTTTCTAAGATCGTGCTTAATGAGCTCGGAACGGAATACCCACAAAATAAAGCAAATCAATCATTGGCAGAAAAGTTTCTAACCCTAGAGGAAAAGAAATTCCTTGAGACTCTTGATACTGGTCTGAAATTTTTAGAAGAATCTCTGAAGAGTGATGTCAAAAACAATATATTTAATGGTCGTTCTGCATTTAAACTTTATGATACGTATGGATTTCCTCTCGACTTAACTCAAATCATCCTTAAAGAGAAAGGAATCGAAGTTGACGAGGATTCCTTTAATCAAGCCATGGAAGAACGAAAAGAAGACTCTCGTAAGTCTTGGAAAGGTTCTCTTAACCTTGACGACAAAATATTTTTTCAAGCAAAAGATAAATGTGGTGAAACTAAATTCTTAGGATACGAGAAAACAGAATCCACAGCGAAACTTTTAGAAATCCTTGACCTAGGCGAAGGTAGGCAGGGTCTAATTTTTGATCAAACACCATTTTATGCTGAAGGTGGTGGCCAAGTTGGTGACACTGGTGTTGTTACGATTTCAGGCAAAGATTATGAAATTATCGATACCCAAAAGCCTGTCGATGGCCTCTTTGTTCATTTTGTCCAAGGAGCAGAGAATCTTAAGTCTCCTCTTGAAGCCACTCTCAAAGTAAATGCAAAAAAGAGAGCTTTAACGGCAAGAAACCACTCAGCAACGCACTTACTTCAATCTGCCTTAATTGAAGTTCTTGGTGATCATGTCAAACAATCTGGTTCAATGGTTAACCCGGAAAGGTTGCGTTTTGATTTCACTCACATGCAATCACTTACCCAAAAAGAAATTGATCGCGTTGAAGAACTTGTGAACAGAGAAATTTTAAAAGCACAAGATGTAACGGCCACTCTTACAAGTATGGACGAT